>JAJDAB010000649.1 GCA_029262095.1 Candidatus Hydrogenedentota bacterium | reverse complement strand
TAAGCGCCGAACCGCATCGAATGAGCAATCGAGATCCGATCGCACGTAGGGATGCCTCTAGCAATATCAACGAATCATGCAGCCAGACCTTGCTTGCACCACCCGGTGCCCATTCCCCCTCCTCGTCCGGCGACCAAACGTACAGCGGGATTACCGGCCCGTCCCGATCGATCGCGGCATGAAGTGCGGGGTTATCGGCCAAGCGCAGGTCCTGGCGGAACCAAACGATGGTGGCATTCATTAGGCTAAATGATCGCCCAGCGCGCTCATGAGCAGGTCGGCGTGCAGCACGCCCTTTTGTTGACGCAGGCCATCGGCGATTTCGCGAATGATCCGCGGCTTGCCCCGTACCATAATCATTTCGGCGCAGTTGTGCCGGTCAACGTGCAGATGAGTCGTCGCGAGAATTGCATGATGGTGCTGGTGTTGAAGCTCCGTGAGTTTTTCGCTCAGGTGACGTTGGTCGTGGTTGTACACCAGCATGATGGTACCCAGCGCATCCACATCATCTTCCTCCCACTCGGATTGGACTAAACGATCCCGGACCAAATCGCGGATAAACTCCGAACGATTTTCGTAGCCGCTGCGATCCAGCAGCGTCTCTAATTTGTCGTGCAGTTGTTGGTCGATGGAAAAACTCAGTCGAACGAGTTCAGACATTGCTCGCCTCCAATATCAATGGGCCTCGATAGTTATTGCGAGTGTATCAATTGCACCTTCAATCACATTAGACAGGATTACGGGATAAACTGGATTTCGATTAGCATCGCGAAATCATCTGTGTTAATCCGTGTCCATCTGTGGCTAATTGTTTTTAAGCGCGGCCGCAATACGCGAATTCACCGTTCGCAACGCCATCAAACGCGCGAACCGTTTATCATTCCCCGGCACGACGGTCCACGGTGCCGACTTCGTCGACGTACGCGCTATCATCTCAGAAGTTGCGGCATAATACGCGTCCCACTTCTCCCGGTTCCGCCAGTCCTCGTCCGTAATTTTCCACTGCTTATGCGCGGTGCGTTTGCGCTCCTCGAACCGAGCGAGTTGTTCTTCATCACTGATATGAATCCAAAATTTACACACGACTGCGCCATCATCAATAAGTTCCCGCTCGAACGCGTTAATTTCCTCATACGATCGACTCCACGCCTCGACCGTCGCAAACCCTTCAACGCGTTCCACCAACACCCGGCCATACCAACTCCGATCGAAAATGGCGAAGTGCCCCGCTTTCGGGACATTCCGCCAGAACCGCCAGAGGTAGTGTTGGTATTTTTCTTCACCTTCTGGCGCGGCAACGCCATACACGTCATAGCCGCGCGGATCCAATTCGCGCGTCAACCGCCGTATGTTGCCACCCTTCCCCGCCGCGTCCGGGCCTTCATATGCGATGACAACCGGAACACGTTTTCGGTAGCACTCGTGTTGCAGTCTGCGCAACCGCTTCTGCAACCTGGAAAGCTGTCTGTCGTATTCCGTTTTCTCGACCGCCGCCGACAAATCGACCGATTCGAACTCCTTCGAAGAGACGGCTGGGACATTCGGCACGCGCTGGCTCGTATCCCGGTCGGGTTTCGAACCTACCGCCGCTTCGAATGCCGCCGCTATAGCCTCACCAATTTGCACGGTCGCGTAACGGGCATCAGTGGATGGCACGATTATCCATGGGGCCGCATCCGTATGGCTTTCGGCAATGACATGGTCGACGGACTCAGCGTACGCCTTATAGCGCTTCTGTTGGCGGCGCTCGTCCTTACCCACTTTCCATGAATACGTGGAGTCCGATCGCAACTCGGCGAAGCGACGCTCCTGTTCGTTCCTCGAAATATGAAGAAAGAACTTGAGTACAACCGTGCCGGAATCCGTCAGTTGTTTTTCCAAGGTGCGGACGCGTTCGAGAAAATTGCCCGGCACCGGCGCCCGGTTCACACCAATGGCGCCATCAAGGACAAGTCGATACCAACTGTGATTGAAAATACCGATTTTTCCATCGCGCGGCATCTGGGACCAAAAGCGCCGCATCCGGGGATACATCATCTCGAGATCGGTGGAATGGTGGAGGTTCGATACCTTGAAGCCACGTGGATCGAGCGGCTGCAAGATACGATTGAGCACGGCCCCTTTTCCCGCCGCCTGCCAACCCTCGAATGCGATGATCGCGGGGATCCCGCCCTCTTTCATATCGCGCTGTAAAATACCCAGCCGGACGTCAAGCGCCGCCATCGCCTCTTTGTAGTCTGCCTTTTTTAGCTTGGCTTTCGTGTTTACGTCACTCAGCATTCTAAATCCCATTCTCGTATTGATCGAAGCTTTCGCGGATCGCCATCGTATTTTTGATGGCACGCTTGTTGATTCACAGATTCGCCACCATACCGCTATGGACGCTGTTGACGCTAGTCGCACTGCCCACCAACGCCGAAGACGCACCGGTGATCCAGACTGGCCATCGACACCAGCACGAGCCGGAGAATTTTCTCCGTGTAACGGCAGGCGTGTATTCCGGCGGCGAGCCTCGTGGCGATGCGATGTTTGATGCACTCGCACGACGAGGCATCCGCACCGCAATCAGCGTCGACGGTCTCGCACCCGATGTGGATACCGCGTTGCATTACGGAATCCAATACGTCCACATTCCAATTGGCTACGATGGCATTAAGCCGGAATCCGCCGCCGCGTTGTCGAAGGCCCTACGAGAACGACATGGCCCCTTCTACGTCCACTGTCACCACGGCAAACATCGAGGTCCGGCAATGGGGGCCATCGCGCTTCGACTAAAAACGGGTTGCGATGACAAGACGATAAGGCAATGGTTGACGCACGCTGCTGGAAGCGAAGCGTATCGTGGACTATGGCGCGACGCACTCGACTTTCGACCATCCGATATCGAAGGCTTGTCGGTCGAGCTAAGCCAGAAAACGACCGTCTCGAATCTCGCCGGCACGATGGCCGAACTCGATCGGGTGTGGGTGCGATTGCAAGCCAGCGCTGCAGCCGATTGGGAAGTGGTCACAGGCGATTCCTCATCCGCACATGACGCGCTCATGTTGCACGAACATTTCCGCGAATTGACCCGCAGAAATGTTCATCGAAACGAGTTTCATGGATTCACACGCCGCCTACGCAAGGCAGCCGATAAGAGCAGAGAACTATCAAACGCGTTAGCCATGTCCGACAACCAAGCCGCATCTGAAGTACTCGAGTCAATTCGGAAATCATGCAAACGCTGCCACCGCACCTGGCGCGATTGAACGCTCCGCGCCGTCGTCAGCAATTTTCTTCTACACGTTTCTATAGGGCGAGGCCCCCGTCGAACCACTCCCAGCAACACCCCTGCATACAATCACCAATTTGCATATCATTGCATATGATGACATTTCATGATATATAATCAGCCAGGAGGATGAGGCTCGTGCAGCTCATGTCGATAGAGGACTTGGCGGTATATCTTGGCGATTCTAAGCGCACGATATACAAGTATATTGCGGACGGAGATTGTCCGCCCTATGTAAGGATTACCTCGAAAAACATCAAATTCGATCGGGCCGATGTCGACGCCTGGCTGGAATCAAAGAAGGTATATCCTAAAAACGGGAAATGAGGAGGTCGTATGGAATCTCAATACTTCTTGACGCTCATGACGCAAATTCTCCCAATACTGATTCTGTTATTCATCTTCTTTTTGGCGCCGATTGCACTGGTCATTTGGATCGTACGCTACTTGCGAAAAATGTCCGAAGAACGCAGGCGGCTGCGCCTGGAAGTCGGCAAGCTCGCGCATGAAATGGAAGGTCTGCGTAACGAACTGAGCGAAATCTCAGTGGCGTCTCGCAAATCCACGATCTCGGACGGTGGCGCGTGAAGGACTGCAGCAAAGGGAGGCCTCCGGTATGTTTGGAATAGGCGTGATTGAACTCTTAATTATTATTCCTCTTTCCCTCGCGCCCTGGTTTTTGGGGGCCTGGTTCATCCGCTATCTGGTCGAAATGTCTCGCGAACGGAGGCGGTTACGCTTGGAAATCAGCAAACTTGCGCACGAATTAGAAGGTCTGAGGGCCGATCGCGACAATTTCGAAGGTCAAGTCCGCGAACCCTCGTCTTAGTCCGAATTCGTGCTAAACTTCTCCCCCAGTGACATCGGTTCACGTACCCGTCACAATATATGAAAGCGGTGCGTCGCCCCGCGCAAACCCGATCCGGAAGTATCTAGTAGTGGTCAAAGTCGAAAAGTGTCGTCGGCAACTTGGTCCTGGCGTGGAATTCTATTGCGAATCGTTCGAGGCCAAGGCCGGGGAACGTGTCGCCCTATGGGGCCCGAGCGGCTGCGGGAAGAGCACATTGCTCAATATCGTCTCCGGCCTACTCCGGCCTGATGACGGCACCGTCGAAGTCGCGGGTAAGCGAGTACACACCTTGTCGCAAGGCGGCCTCGACCGGTATCGCAGTGAACACGTCGGCTTCGTCTTTCAGA
>JAJDAB010000648.1 GCA_029262095.1 Candidatus Hydrogenedentota bacterium | reverse complement strand
AGGCCCATTTCCCTGCAGGCAGATACGTTCGGGTTCACGTATGCCGATGCAGACCAGCGGCAACCCAATCGTGTGGTCATGACGGGCGCGGTACGGGTGGACGCGCCGCAGGGGTTGATCCAATCGGACAAGGCTGACTTTGATGTGTCGGGCGGCGAGCTCAAATTTCGAGGGAATGTGCGCGGTCGAAGCAACGAACTAAAATCGTTCCGCGCCAATTCGTTCGATTACGATCTCGATACCGAAGACGGGCTCCTTCGATCGTTTAGTGCCGATGGCGTCCAACTGGGCAATGGCGATGGGGGATACGATCGTATGGATGTCCGGCGGGCGAAGGAAGTTCATATGCGCCGCGGTCGCGTCACGGAGATGAGCGGCGGCGTCACGATATATCTCGCGGGCGATGACGAACGTGCCCCACTGGATTTGGACGCGGATTCGGTCGATATTGCGTATGATAGTTCGGAGGCGCCGAGCTCAGTAAAGATGAAGGGTGACGTGCACGTAGCGACCGGCGAAACGGATGTGCGATCGGATATCGCCGACCTGAATATGGAGACGGAAACAATCGATTTCACCGGAAATTTTCGCGCGGACATTCCGCGTGCCAAAGGGGTGACGGGAACGACTGCGAGCTTCGATCTGAATACGGGAAATATGAAGCTCTATGGCCATGTGCCTGAAATTCTTCCGGAAGAACCGGCTGAAAGCGCCGATCGATCGTGAGCGTTCTCAAACAACCGCTTCTCGAAACGGATCAACTCGTCAAGAGCTTCAAGGGCCGACGCGTTGTTAGCGAAGTGTCGATTGCGCTTCAGCGTGGGGAAGTCGTTGGCCTATTAGGCCCCAATGGCGCGGGCAAAACGACAACCTTTCGCATGACGGTCGGGTTGTTACGTCCGGATGCCGGCCGCATTTTGTATGCCGGTCGCGACGTGACGAAGTTACCGATGTATCGTCGCGCGCGCGAGGGGATGGCGTATCTGCCGCAGGAGCCATCGGTATTTCGTAAGTTGACCGTGCGTCAGAACGTGCTCTCCGTGCTCGAGTACATGCCGATGTCCCGGAAGGAACGCAACGAGCGTACAGACGAGCTACTCGAAGAATTCAATATCACGCACGTCGCTGGAAATTTGGCGCAAACGTTATCCGGAGGCGAACGCCGGCGTACCGAAATCTGCCGGGCGCTCGCCACCGAACCTCGTGTGTTTCTACTCGATGAACCATTTGCCGGGATCGACCCCATAGCGGTTGAAGATTTGCAGCGGATGGTGTTGCGGCTCAAAGAACGTGGCATTGGCGTACTCATCACCGACCACAATGTACCCGAAACCTTGGCCATCGCTGACCGCGCCTACATCATCTTCGAAGGTCGCATTTCCATCCAGGGAACACCCGACGAGATCGAAGCCGATCCCGTCGCACGCCGCATTTATCTTGGCGAGGGATTCAAGAAGTAGCCGTTACGTCGGTTGCGTATCCATATACGGCATAGACGGTGTCAATCCCTGCAAGCGTGAGTAAACGGTCAGTGCGCCACGATGATGCGCCGTGTGATCCACGATACCGCTCACGATCGCGTAACGCGGCACGCCACCCATGACGGGGCCTTCGGGCAACGGCTTCGACAGGTCCTCTTCTGACGTTTTCTCGATGTAGTCCGCGAGCGCCGCATAGGCGCGGTCCACCCACGCCCGCGCATCGGCGATCGTCTTCGTTTTCAACACTTCTTTCATGTGATTCTCGAAATCCATGTCGAACCCGCTGTCGCTCGTCGCGCCATCGAGAAACCAATCAACCGTCTGACCTACGTGAGCAATTTGCTCCGCCGTTGAGAGTGCATCACCGGTGGGGCGATAACCGGCGTGCGCCTCTTCCAAGCACCGTGTTGACCGGACGAAGAACTCCTTACTGCCGCGCAATTCACCTAACAGACTTTCTTTCAACATCTTGAATCCTCCTGCATCGCGCCCGTTGTGGGCGACCATGTTGGTAAGAGTATCGTAGCCATCCTGACAGCGTGATGTCAGGAGCATTTCAGGAGCCTTTTTGCGCTATTTCAGCCGCAAAAGCACCATTGAGATGTCGTCGTCCGCTTTCCGTGCGCCCACGTGGCTAAACACGTCGCTGAGGATGCTCTCCAGCATTTCGTCGGCAGATCCTTCGGCTTTCTCGAGACTTTCGGTCAATCCCTCGACGTTAAACATGGCGCCGCTTGGCGGCCGTGCCTCGGTAATGCCATCCGTGTACAACAAGAGTTCTTGTCCTGACGAGAGTCGAATCTCGTTTTCCGCGTACGGCTCTGACGCCGTGACACCTACGGGGATGCCACCAGTTGATGGTAACGGAGTAACGCTGCCATCTTCGAGCTTCAATAACGGCATTGGGTGACCGGCGCTGGTATAGGTTAGCCGTCTTGTTTCCGTATCGATGACGCCGTAGAACACGGTTGCAAATGTATGATTGATGTTCTTGAGCGTAAGATGTCTGTCCATATAATCGACGACTTTGCTCGGTCGATCGTGTGCGGCGTGATATCCATGCAGCAGCGTGGACAACATGGCCATCACGACTGCGGCGGAAGGTCCGTGACCAGCGACATCCGCGATGAGCACGCCCCAACGGGGATGGTTCAGTGGAGTTGCATAGGTCGACTCGGTGCCAATGGGGAAGATGTCGTAGTAATCGCCGCCTGCCCGGTCGTAGGTTCGGTATATCGCACCGGTCTCAAGGTTCGGAATTTTTGGTAGCGACCTTGGAAGTAGGAGGCGTTGAATGTGAGCGATCTCATCGATTTCGCGCTTAATCCGTTCGTTCGCCTCTCGTAGCCGTTCCGCCGCTTGCTTGCTATTCGTGATGCCGCCCATGAGATTGGACTGCATGAACTTGCTCTCGATATCCGATTCAGGAAAACCGAACGGGTCGGTATGCAAAAAGAACAGCCAGTTCCAATCCACTCCAGCGTCGAATACGGGGAAGCCGACCATCAGACTGTAAGGCGACAATTGCGCACCTAACACGGGATCGTCTGCTAGGTCGAGATCCCGGATGACGACGGAGCGACCGCGACCAATGATGTCGCCGATGAATCCTCCGCAGTGGGCCGGTGCATCGGCGCCCGCATATTGGATTGTCTCCTTGCCTTCAAAAGCAACACCCTCGGGATGGATTAGCCGCATGACGCGATAGCATCCGTCGCCGACATTGCGGCGTGATATTGAAATTACGCATTGGTCCCCATATAGCTCGCGCATGGACCGCGTGTATTCGTTGATGGAATGAATCGGGTCCGGATCGCTGCTCAAAACGCGTAGCATTGCCGCCATCGCGTCGAGACGTTGTTCGAGTGAGGTGTCTGTCGTCATCGTGATAATCCAGATCATTCCGCACGACCGGTGCGCGGAATTAGCGCATATTGTACCTCATTTTGATGCGCATCGGGAATGCGATCAGATCGCGATAGTTCGTACGATGAGCGAAGCGCCCAAAACAAGCAGTAAGAAATACACGTAGCGTCTAAATCGATCCGCATCAAATCGGTCTGCAAATCGACCGACGATGAGCACGACTGCTAGAACTACGGGCAGCGCGATTAGATAGCTCGTCAACACGGTGCGTGTCCACAATCCCGCGGCGCCGTGCGAAACGACTATCGCGGTTCCACTAAAAATGAAGAAGCCCTGTAACGTCGCACGAAACTGTTCGGGTGTCCAGCGG
>JAJDAB010000647.1 GCA_029262095.1 Candidatus Hydrogenedentota bacterium | reverse complement strand
TACGAAGCCGCCCACTGCCACTCCCGAATCGCGATCGGATCGACCGTGCGGTTGTACGGTCCGGTCCCTCCCATGACATACAACAACGGCACGGACTCATGCAAGTCAATCGAATACACGGGATGCCACTCGTAGAACGCGTCGATGTAATGCTGCGTCAATTTCTGCGAGATTTGCAGGCCATCCCGATTGTTATCGTGAAACGTGTACTTCCCCCAATACGGCGGACTCAAGCTCGGCATGTACAGTCGGCTCTCGTACTCTTCGAGATAGCGGTAATACCATTCGACAACTTTAGCACGGCCATCGACATCCGTCACCGGCGTAATCAAAAAGATCACATCATCGCGAATCTTTTGAAAATCAGGGTGGTTCGATACTGCAACCCGATACGCCAACTCCATCACCATCTCAGGCGGCCCCGTCTCCGGCGAATGCAGCCCCGCCGTGATGTGCATGATCGGCTTCGCTTTTTCAACTATGGCGCGCGCGGCCTTCTCATCCGTCGTGCGCGGGTCGGCCAGCGCGGACGTGTAGCCCTTGAACTCATCCAGCCGCGCCATGTTGTCTTCACTCGTCACGATGACGAGGTGCATCACCCGCCCTTCTTCCGTAGGCCCCATCTCCACAAACCGCACACGCCGCGACGCCGCCGCCAACGCCTCGAAATACCGGATCTCATCATCCGGATGCGTCAGCTTCCCCTCCGTCCCCGCGATATACCCCAACACATCCCGAGGCGACGGCACATCAGGGTCTTCCGGAATGTAACTCACGATGGGAGAGATGTACCGAGGCTCCGTCGTATGCAAATGAATCGCCCGCGTCCCCTCCTCATCGACCACGTCCCACTGCGCCTCAGCACGCCAAGCCGCATCAGCACCCGCGCCCTGCGTAGCATCGTCCGCGTCATACTCATACGCCCAAGCCGCCCCACCAAATGCCAGAAATGAGAGCACACCTACAGATCGTCGAGCCCAATTCATATTCGAAATCTCCATAGTCACACACAGCGACTGAAAGTATTGGAAACCGTCGTTGCGAGGAGCGCCGACCATTCGAAAGAAGTGTCGAGTGCGACGCGGCAATCTCGCCACGTTCATTCAAATGGGAAGTAATCGATTAATCCGGCCAGATTCCTGTCCGCCAACCGGAACAAAATCGCTAGCTACTTGATTGCAAGCGATTCCCAAAGCATGTCGATGATCGGGGATTCTCTTTCCAAGTATTCCTTGTCGATCATCGTAATGACCAACAACCCTCTATCCCGTGCACCCAACGAAGTGATGGTGTAATACTTTTCTTCCTCTTTATACGTCAGCGTTGCCTTGATTCCGTTAAGTGTTTGCCCGCCCTTGAGGACTTTGGCGTAGTCTTCTTTTGCAAGTTCGTAGCCGTAACTGATGTCCTCTTTGGTGAGTTCTTGCAACATCAGGTCGTTCAGCGTTGACGGATCCATGCCGTTGTATTCCTGGATAATGTAGCCTGTACCCAACGCCGTCACCGCAAGGACTTGGTCGATGCCATCATCAATTTTCGTGGTCGAAACGGTGAGGGTGCCCTTGTGTTGAAACGACACCATGTCGTCTTCAAACGTCACAATATCTTTCCGCGTCAAAACGTATTTCAGTTTCTCGCCGCTCGGCGTGACGAATGAATACTCATCACCCAACGCAACGTCACTGGTCTGGCCGTTAATCGTGATCTGATAGTTCGCGCCTTGGGCAAGGGCCGCCGCACACACCACCAATCCGGGAATGAATAGGACACGTCTAGGCATTGAGATTCTCCTTCAAGAACATCTAGAAAACATACCGATCTTATAGCCGAAATGTAAACGGGCCCCCGCCGAGGTGGGAGCCCGCAAATGGGTGCGCGCTGAATCTCTAGAACAAGTCCGGAACCGTCGCCGCATCTGTTTCCTCTTCCCGGTCCTCGTCATTCTTCGGAATTTCCCGAGCAGGGATGAAATCGCCCGTAATCATTTCTTTATAACCCATGCCGGGCCCAACCATCGGGTACACATGCGCATTCGGATCGATCATCACTTCCAAGAACGCAGGGTGATCATGTTCCACGAATTCCTTGAGGATGTCCTTCATCTGCTTGCGATCCTCAAGCCGTTTAGCAAACGTAAACCCATCGGATTCCGCCGCCTTGATGAAATCTTTTTTGTGTAGCGACTTGTCCGTGCCGGAGAAGCGGTTGCCCCAATACAACGTCTGCCATTGGCGGACCATGCCATCACCAAGGTTGTTCAACAACAACAGCTTCACAGGGATATCGTACGTCGTTAACGTTTCCATTTCGCCCAAGCACATGCGCAGGCTGCCGTCGCCGTCTACATCAATCACCACCCGGTCGGGACAGGCGACTTGCGCGCCGATGGCCGCAGGCAAACCGAAGCCCATCGTCCCCATGCTGCCGGACGTAAGCCACGTTCGCGGATCGACGAAGTCAAAGAACTGCGCAGCCCACATCTGATGCTGACCGACGCCCGTACTGACAATAGCCTTGCCCTTGGTGATCCCGTTGAGCTCCGCGATGAGTTCCTGCGGTTGAATGAGTGGTGACTTGCGGTTGTAGTCCATTGGATGGTTTGTTTTTAGTGTTTGCACATGCGAATTCCATTTCGCAAAGTCGCGTTTGAATCCTTTACCTGCGGCTATCAGATCTTTCAACGCCACACGCGCATCTCCACAATGCGACCACGTCACGGCTTTCACCTTGCCGATTTCCGCCGCGTCGATATCGATGTGCGCGATCTCCGTCGCCTTCGGCGCAAACGTCGAGACTTTGCCCGCCACGCGATCGTCAAATCGCGATCCTATCGCGATGAGAAAATCGCAGTCCTCGACCGCGTAATTCGCGTAGGCCGTGCCGTGCATGCCGAGCATATGCAGCGAGTTCTCGGAGGTGGTATCGATACTGCTAATGCCCATAAGCGTGGTAACGACGGGCAGATCGAATTTCTTACAAAATGATCGTAGCTCTTTTGCGCCGTTGGCATTAATGACACCGCCGCCCGCGTAAACAAGCGGCCGTTTGCTCTTCGCCAATTTCTTGAAGAAAAGTTCCCCATTGTCCTTGGTCAAGCGCGACGCTTCCATGAGCTTGACGCGTTTGTCATAGCCATGAAAGTCGAGTAAGCCGCTGCCCTTGAATTCGCCCTCATACGGGAGCTGCACGTCTTTGGGTAAATCGATAACCACCGGACCCGGCCGTCCGGAACGCGCGATTTGAAACGCGGTCCGTACCGTGGCTTCCAGTTCGTCTTCATTGGAAACCAAGAACACATGTTTCGCACAGGCCGACATGATGTTAAAAACCGGCGCTTCTTGAAAGGCATCGGTACCGATGGCCGGTCGGGGCACTTGCCCGCAAATGAGCACAACCGGGATTGAATCGGCCATGCAATCGCGAATTGGCGTGACACAGTTCGTCGCGCCCGGACCCGACGTCACGAGGAACATGCCCACTTTACCGCTCGCCCGAGCATAGCCTGCTGCCATGAACCCAGCGGATTGCTCGTTCGCCGGAACGATGAGGCGGATTTCCTCTTCTGTCGTGTGGTTCTCGTTGTACCGAAATATGGCGTCATATGTCGGCAAGATGGCCCCGCCGCTATACCCGAAGATGGTATCTACACCCTCATCGGCGAGTACTTGGATGACCATTTCGGCCCCGGTCATGGTGGTTCCGGCCAACGGATGCTTCTTCATCTTGCCGTTTGCTTGTTTGCTCATGCCACTCTCCAAGTCGTACGTGAACTGATAATTCCCGCCGAAAACGGGGTTTGCTATATAGAGTTAGGAAGTATGCGCAATACGTCGGCAGCTTGCCGAGCCGTCCGCCGGTCGATCGGCATGAAACGAGCGCCGTCAACCTACGGCGCTCGCGAAAATAACTACGGGTATAAACTCGCCGTTGCTACGCCTTCTCTTCCGGTTCCTCAGCAGTTTCTACTTCTGCAGCCGGTTCGGCAGCTTCTACTTCTGCAGCCGGTTCAGCAGATTCTACTTCAGCGACCGGTTCAGCGGCCGCTACTTCGGCTGCGGGCTCACTGGCCTCAGCGTCTACCGGAGCCGCCTCCGCCGCATCTTCCGCCATCATCTCATTGGCCGCAGTCGCAATATCGCCACCTTGCTGCAGCAACGATGCGGGCACCGAATCGCCGACGACATCGCCGATACTCACCGAACTGCCGTCGCCGCTGGATCCGTATTGCGCTTGCGCGGCTTTATCGGTGTCGCGATCCAATTCGCGGATGCTCAAACCGATCTTACGGTCGTTGGTGTCGATGTTGATAACTTTGGCTTTGATCGTGTCGCCGACATTGAGCACGTCTTCAGGACGCTGTACACCTTCACCCAGCTCGCTGACGTGAATGAGGCCTTCGATGCCGTTGACCAAACGCGCGAACGCGCCAAAGCTTACAAGCTTCGCAATCTCGGCTTCGACGATCGTGCCAATCGGATGAGCGTCCACGACTTCTTGCCACGGGTCGCTGTCGAGTTGTTTCAGGCCCACACTGATCTTTTCGTTTCCGGGATCAATGCTGAGAATTTTCACATCGACTTCTTGATCGCGTTCCAACACTTCGGAAGGGTGCGCGACTTTCTTCGTCCACGACAAATCGCTGACGTGTAACAATGCGTCGATACCCTCTTCTATTTCGATGAACGCGCCGTAATCGGTTAGGTTACGCACAACACCCTTGACCGCCGATCCCACTGGGTAACGCTGTTCCAGATCGCTCCAAGGATTCGGACGTGTCTGCTTGATCCCCAGCGCGATTTTTTCCGCTTCGGGGTCAACGCTCAGAATCATGACGTCAACGTCTTCGTCGAGATTGAGTACTTCGTTCGGGTGCCGCACACGACGGGTCCAGCTCATTTCGCTAACGTGGACCATGCCCTCAATACCGTCTTCAAGCTGCACAAACGCGCCATAATCGGTCATGCTCACGACCTTGCCGTGGGTGATGCCGCCAACCGGGTACCGTGTTTGAGCGCTTTTCCAGGGGTTGTCACTCTTCTGTTTCAGACCAAGACTGATTCGCTCGGTCTTGGGATCGAAGTTCAACACCATCACTTCGATCTTTTGTGCGACCGAAACGACTTGCGACGGATGCTTGACGCGTCCCCAGGACATGTCGGTGACATGAAGCAGCCCGTCGATACCGCCAACGTCAACGAATGCACCGAAGTCGGTGATGTTCTTGACCTCGCCCGGGATTGTCTGACCAATTTCGATCGTCGAAAGCAATTTCTGCTTTTCGCCCGCGCGCTGTTCTTCAAGTAATTTGCGTCGGCTGACCACCACATTGCGGCGACGCTTCGTCAACTTAATGATTTTGAGTTCCATGCGCTCGCCGAGGTAGCGTTCGAGGTCACTCGTCGGACGCCAGGTAAGCTGGCTCGCGGGCATAAACGCGTCGATGCCAATGTCGACTTTCAGACCGCCTTTAACGCGACGAACGATCCGGCCTTCAATGGTGCCGTCGTCCTCGTAAATCTTTTGAATGTGCGTCCAGTTCTTGATTTTATCCGCTTTGATCTTGGATAGAACTGGCATCCCCTCATCGTCTTCCGGCTCGTCGATGTATACATCAAACGTGTCGCCGACGCTCAGTTCGCTCGGGGATGGAAATTCGTCGAGCGCGACAATGCCCTCGCTCTTGTAGGCAATATCCACGAGCGCATAGTCCTCGGAGATATTGACAATGGTACCGGTGACGACTTCGCCTTCTTTGAAGTTCTGGAGCGACTGCTCATAGAGCGCGTCCATCTCCTCCGTTGACAATTCAGCTTCAAAGTCGTCGGTTGGGTCCGCCATCGCAGCGGATGTGGCTTCGATTTCTGACATGGGTTTACCGTTTAACCTTTCTGTAACTAAGATGGGTCGCCGCAAAGCGGACAGACAGGAAAGCGTACCAAAATGTCGTGACATCAGTCAAAGCGTTTGGCTCCTGTACGTTACGCGGGAAAGCACCCAGCCCGGCCCCCACGAGGATATTGAACAAATTGCCGCCCAATGCGTATAATTCCGTTTTTAGTCGCGCCAAATAGTTGCGCGCGATATTCGCCGGGATAGCTCAGCTTGGTTAGAGCGCTGGTTTGTGGTACCAGAGGTCCTCGGTTCAAGTCCGAGTCCCGGTGCCATTTCTTCAACATGCATCGCTACCCGATATCAGTAGGTTGGCGTCAGCAGACTTCCCCTCTCTCTGCAATTTCCCTTGATAGTGTCCTCACGAGCATGGAATCATTTTTGCGCACACCGATCCGTGTGAAAAAAGAATGAATGCCGTGCGGCTACAACAGTGTAAGTGGCTGACAATCAATATGTTAACTCTTCAGTTAACATAAATCGGGAGAAGACCATGGGTATGATTGACGGAATGTTAATGGAACTGACGCATGAAGCGGAAAACACGCGAAAAATGCTGGAACGCGTTCCCGAAGAACACTTCAATTGGACGCCGCACCTGAAGTCGATGGAGATGGGTCGATTGGCGTCGCACCTCGCGGAAATCCCAGGCTGGGTCGCCGCAACGTTAAACATGGATGAAATGGTGATCGAGGAGGGCTACCAGCCGTTCAGTGCATCGAATACAGCAGATCTACTCAAGATGTTCGACGAAAAAATCGCGGAAGCCAAAGCGGCCATGCCGGGTTACCCCGATGATAAGTTGATGCAGAACTGGGCCTTGAAAACGGGCGGCGAAGAAATGTTTAGCATGCCGCGCGTGCAATGTCTTCGTGCGTTCGTCCTCAGTCACACCATTCATCATCGCGCACAGCTCGGCGTGTACCTACGTCTAAAAGACATCGCGATACCGTCAATCTATGGCCCATCGGCTGACGAGCAGGGTTAAGACGATGGTCGCTTCCAATGGAGGCCCCATGAAAAACATCAACCGGAGATTGTTTACCCTCTTTTGCCTGATGTTGGTTACTACTGGCTGCGGCAGCGGGTTGGCCGGCACGTACAAAGCGGATGCGCGTCTCGTACCGGAAAAAACGGATACAGGCGAACCGGGGTATACGATTGACGAGATTCGGGCAAGGCTCGCGCAAGAGAATCGCGAGCTGACACTACAACGGGGTGGCCGCTTCGTTTGGAACACCGGCAGTGCTACCAATGAGGGCACGTGGCGCGTGGAAGGCAACACGCTCATTCTTCGGGAGGACATTTACAACGGGAATTCAATCGGGTCGGCCTTGCGAAAAGACCGGAATTGGTCCATCTCGGCGAACGATGAAATCATCACCGGGAGTTACAGCGCCTACAACATCGAGGAATTCTATTTCAAATGATGAGTTCGTGCATTCGTCCTCAGTCATACCATCGATCATCGCGCACAGCTCGGCGCGTGCCTACGCCTAAAAGATATCGCGATACCGTCAATCTATGGCCCGTCGGCTGACGATCTGGGATAAGACGATGGGCGCATTCAATGGATTTCCGAAGGAAGCATTCACGTTTTTGCGAGGCCTCGCGCGTAACAATGCGAAGGCGTGGTTCGATGAACACCGTAAAGAATACGACGAATACTTGATGGAACCCGCGAAGGCCTTTGTCCTAGCGATGGGCGAACGCTTCGAATCGTTCGCGCCAAGTGTCGTGGTGGAGCCTCGGGTCAACGGTTCCATTCGCCGAATCAACCGCGACGTACGATTCAGCAAAGACAAGCGACCGTATAAGACCTGGCTCGACATGCAATTTTGGGAGGGCGAAGACAAACGCTGCGGACACGCCTCGTTCTTCTGTCGCATAGAAGCGGACAAACTGTATCTAGGCGCGGGGATGTACGAATTCCCCAAAGGGCAGCTCGAAGCCTATCGCAACGCCGTCGCGGACGACGCTACCGGACGCGCACTCGCGAAGACGGTCGCGAAGTTGGAGAAGGCTGGCTATCCCGTTGGCGGTAAACACTACAAGCGCGTGCCACGCGGTTTCGCCGCCGACCATGACCGCGCTGACTTGCTAATGCATTCCGGCCTCTTCGCGATCAAAGAGATAAAGCGGCCCCAGGAAATCCATTCAAAAAAATTCCTAGCGTTTTGCACTGGCCATTACAAGAAAGTGTTGCCGTTATTCGACTGGTTGGCCGATTCGACGACCGTGGCTTGAGCACGGGGAGTGTGCCCCCCGCTATTGTGTCCACGATTGCCCTGATCGGCGGTGTGCGGTACACTGTTGTACTTGTCGCGCCTGAGGGCGCTGGGCTGAATTTTTGTACCGCTTAGGAGGCCGCACTATGCCCGCCAATTCTCGACTCTTCGTATTCATGGCCGCATTGATTTGCGTCGTACCCGCGATGGCCGCGGATTTTACAATTGCACCGGGTCCGGACGCGCAGGAAAAAGCGCAAGAGGCGCTCATCCTCGCGAAACCAGGTCAGACGATCGAGTTTACTGAAGGCACATTCGATCTGACCATGAGTTTATCCCTCGACGTCGACAATGTCGTCGTTCAGGGCCAGGGCATCGACAAGACGATCTTGTCGTTCAAAAAACAGGACGCCGGTGCCGAAGGCCTCATCATCACCAGTGATGGCGTGACCCTACGAGACTTCGCGGTCGAAGACTCCAAAGGCGATGCGATTAAAGCCAAAGGTAGCGACGGAATCTTCTTTATCAATGTGCGTGCGGAATGGACCGGCGGTCCAAAATCCACAAACGGCGCCTACGGATTCTATCCCGTAGAAAGCACAAACGTCCTCATCGATGGTTGCGTCGCGATTGGCGCTTCAGATGCCGGCATCTATGTCGGTCAGTCGAAGAATATCATCGTGCGAAACAGCCGCGCGGAATACAACGTCGCCGGTATCGAAATCGAGAACAGCTATTACGCCGACGTCTATGACAACGTCGCCACACACAACACCGGCGGCGTCCTCGTTTTTGACCTGCCGGGCTTGCCACAACAAGGCGGCCACGATGTCCGAGTGTTTCGCAACAAGATCGTGGACAACGACACGGCCA
>JAJDAB010000646.1 GCA_029262095.1 Candidatus Hydrogenedentota bacterium | reverse complement strand
GCCATGCCGCCGCCCGCGCACATCGTGACAAGACCGGTCGAAAGATCGCGCCGTTCGAGCTCATCGAGTAGCGTTCCAATGAGAATCGATCCCGTCGCAGCTATCGGATGGCCCAACGCAATCGCGCCGCCGTTCACGTTGCATTTCGCCGGATCAAGCTCCAAGTCACGCATGAACTTGAACGCGACTACGGCAAATGCTTCGTTAATCTCGATGAGGTCGATGTCCCCCAACGTCATCCCCGCTTTTTCCAATACCTTCTTCGCTGCGGGAACGGGTTCATTCAACATCAGCGTCGGACTGCCCGCCATATTCGCCATCGCTTTGATGCGCGCACGCGGCTTCCAGTTCTGCGATTTCGCATAGTCGGGCGAGGTCAATAAGAGACAAGCCGCGCCATCAACGACACCCGAGGAGTTTCCCGCATGGTGTACGTGTTCGACTTTAAGGTCGGGATAATTTCGTTTAACAAGGTGGTCGAAGGTCTCGCCGGTGTCGTCGAATGGCATTGGCATAAACCGCTCGAACACCGCGGGTAATCCGGCCAACCCTTCCATCGTTGTTTGTGGACGCGGAAATTCGTCGTGATCCAGCGCGAGTGAACCGTCGTCGTTGTATACGGGGACGACGCTCTTTTTGAAATAGTCGTTTTTAATTGCGTTGTCCGCGCGCATCTGACTCTCAATTGCTAGACCATCGACGTCTTCGCGCGTGATGCCTTCCAACGTCGCGATGACGTCCGCGCAAATCCCTTGATGCCATTGCGGGTGCAAGTCACGCAGGTGCATGTTGCCCGCGTCCATCAATCCGTTGTCCAACGTAGCCGTGTACGACATCATCTCAACGCCGCCCGAGACAATACAATCTTCCATCCCAGCCATGATCGATGCCGCGCCCATGTTCACCGACGTGATCCCAGAACCACAAAAGCGGTCGAGCGTCACCGCGGCCGCCTTCGTGTTCCAGCCCGCATCCAACACCGACATCCGACCGATACACGCGCCCTGGTGACCCTTCTGAGAACTGCAGCCCCAAATTACGTCATCGACTTCTTCCGTATTGATATCGTTGCGCTCCGCAATAGCCTTTAGTGCCGTCGATGCGACTCGCTGCGGATGCAAGTGGGCCAACGCGCCCTTGCCCTGTTTGCCAATACCGCGCGGCGTCCGTACGGCATCGATAATCCAAGCTTCCTGTGACATAGTGGTAAATTCTCCTGTAAGCTCCGTTGGCTAGAATCATAATCCGATCATTTATCCAAAGCGGATTAGGATACTCAATTTCAATCCCAACTATCGACATTTTTGCCGAAGTTCAATTTCCGAAGCGAGGCCACAGTATGATCGACATCGAAAAAAATAACCGTGTGATGACCCTAGCCCTCAATCGTCCCGAGGCGCTGAATGCAGCCAACAATGCTATCTATTCCGGCATCCGCGATGGTTTGAATGCCGCAGAATCCGACCCGACCATCGCAGTCGTCGTCGTGACCGGACGCGGACGGGCATTCTGTGCGGGCCAAGACTTGAGCGAAATGAACGCCCGAAATGGATCAGAAGAGAGCGAACCATCGCAGTTCCCCAGCATGTTGAAAGCGCTTACCTCGTTCCGTAAACCGATAATTGCTGCTGTAAATGGCCTCGGCGTCGGCATTGGGATGACGTTTCTCTCGCACTGCGATCTCGTGCTGATGGCATCCAGCGCGCGTCTACGTACCCCATTCCCACAACTCGGCCTAGCGCCCGAAGCCGGCAGCAGCTACACTTTTGCTCGCGTCATGGGCTGGCAAAATGCCGCATACACATTGATGTCCGGCCGTTGGTTTAGTGCACAAGAATGCCTCGAGATGGGCTTGGTATGGCGCGTATGTGAACCCGATGCGCTAATGAAAGAGACCTATGAAGTCGCTGCGGAACTCGCGGCAAACCCAATTCCATCATTGACCGCGACGAAAGAACTCATGCTCGCGGCGGGACGGTACGATCAGACGATCGCAGCTCACGAACGGGAAGAAAGCGCCTACGAATCACTCCTAGGTGCTCCCGCTAATGAGGAAGCACTAACCGCGTTCCTCGAAAAGAGGGATCCGGCGTTTGCCAAGATCCCAGGCCTTTAGCCCATCGGTTTAGCCTGGATTGTAGCCTTGCAGTAATCAACAAATGACAAATTTAATAAAAGTACTATTTGACGTTTCGGCGAAAATGCGGCAATATGTACGTATTGGGGTGAACGGGATATCCCGTATCACATTGGTATCCGCGGTAGTGATTCTTGCGGAAGAATAGCGCCCGGAGTTTGCCGGTTCCATAGTGAACCGCTTATTAGAGAAGGGGAGTTTGACCATGTTCTGGAGAACCACCTGCGCAGCCCTGACGCTCGTCGTCGCAACAGGCTGCCTTCACAATCGCGGCGTACACACGGTCCCGGTTGATCGTGACTACAAAGCGCTTGAAAAACACACTTATGAAGAGGCGAAGCCTGCCGTCAAAGAAGCACACCGGAAAGGCGCGCACCACTTCGCACCGTACCAATACACTTCGGCGAAAGCATATCTCGACTATTCGATCGACGCGCGCCGCGTAGGTGATCGCATAGTTCACCGCGACTACGCGAAACTGGCCCAT
>JAJDAB010000645.1 GCA_029262095.1 Candidatus Hydrogenedentota bacterium | reverse complement strand
GATTCCCGCCTTCGCGGGAACGACGGGTAGCTGTTACGCTAATCGTCACGATCAAAGAGGGACTGACTCATGACGAAGTACGCACTTCACACGCTAATTCTAGTTCTCGGCATCGGCATTGGCGTCGCCGTTTCATCACTGCAAGCAGCGTTCGCCCAAGAACGTGGGTTCGCTGGCGGCATTGTAGAAGACCGATCCGCAGCCGCAGCGAAACCAATTCCGGTGCGCAATGATGTCGCGCAGGCGGGCAAAGAAATCGTAACGTTTCGACACTTCCGAATTGAAAAGGGCCGGTTCGACGAGTTCTATCAAGCAAGCGAACAGGGCGTATGGCCCTATTTCGAAAAATTGGGATCGCGTGTTGTAGGCATGTGGAAACGGATTCATCCCGTAGTCGATGGCGTCACAGTGAGTGAAGAGAGCGCCGAGTTCGATGACGTTTACTTAATGACGCGCTACGCGAGTATCGCGCATTGGCGGGCGACGCGGGATATGGCGGCGCACGGGGGCAACGGACCGGATTGGGCGAAATGCCGGGAAGCTACTAGCGTTTCGGCGTTCGATAACTCAGGAATCGACCGTCATGTTTTTCCAAGGGCACAAGTGGGACAACGCGCCGTGGTACTTACCAGGTCTGGATGAAGCGTTCGTGCCAGCGGATCGTTAGCGCGACGTATCGATCTTCACGGCACTTACGTCCGGCGCCGTTGCTGAGATTTTGGCGTTTTGCGTTCGGTTCCTGTCGTTGCTACTTGATTCGTTTCTACAAAAGCCTTCAATCCGGCAAGCTTTGTATCCCAATGCGCTTCAAACAGATTGACCCATTGTTGTATCTCCGCTAACCGTTCGGCGTGCAAAGCGCAACGCTGTTCCCGGCCCTCGCGTTTTAACCGCACAAGATTCGCATCGGACAGCACGCCAATGTGTTTTCGAATCGCCTGGCGAGATTCGTCGAAGTTGCTCGCAATTCGCGTAAGGGTAAGCGGTCCTTGTTTTTCAAGGTCGCTTAAAATGCGTCTTCGGATTGGATGGGCTATCGCTGTGAAAACATCCATCTCAGTACTCGTGTTGCTGAAGTTTCTTCAAGAACTTACGCCATCCGAAGGCAATGATGTTGCGCATGACGAATCCGCCCAGACCCTCAAAACCGGTGTGGTCGACACGAACACGGGTTTTGCCCCCAACCTGATCCAAAGACCATTCAACGATGGTCTTGTAGCTCATCTGATTCCCCCAGAACGAATAGACCAAGCGTTTTGGCGATTCAACGTGCATGACTTCGCCGTGTACTTTCCCGTCCCATTTTCCCTGTGGTTCATCCTCGAACACAAACGTGTTGCCAACGACTGGCTCAAAGTCGGACGTGCGCATGTACCACTCCCCCAGATATTGACGTGTAGTGATGGCGCTCCAGACCATTTCGATTGGCGCGTCGATCACGATCTCCCGGTGAATATTGGTTTTCATTTCAAGTCCTCTCCATCTGCAACCCATTGGTTGCATATTAACAATCCACACAAAACCATGCAACCTTTTGGTTGCGTTATTTTCGTTCGATTTCCTGGGTGAATTGCGTAACGGTCCAACGCCGTGGCAATCTCGGAAACTGGGAGTTACGAATGAATCGATTGAATCTTATGGCCGGAATCGGCGTCCGTGAAATCACGCCCGACCTCGGTGTGTTGATGTGGGGCTATTCGGACCGCGCAGGTCCGGCGACGGGCACACTCGATCCTTTATTTGCTAAAGCGCTTGCCATCCGCGTTGATGATCAGTGCGCCGTGATCGTTTCTTTAGACCTCGGACGGCCGCCAGCGCAGGCATCGCGTGTGCGGATCGTCGCGAAAGCGACTGCAATGGGTGTTGATTCTGTGTTGTTGTGTGCAACGCATACGCACCATGGGCCGGTGATGGAAAATCCAGACGCGCCGCACATTGCCGCTATCGAACGCGCGATTAGCGAGGCCATCGAGGAAGCGGTCACGTCGTGCGAACCGGCGCGCATCGGGACGGGCGAGGCCGCAATCGACATTGCGCACAACCGTCGACACAACACGCGGGATGGCCGTTGCGTGATGATTTGGCGGAACGAAGAACGGCGTCAACGCGGCACGATCGATCGCGAGGCGACGGTCATCAAGATCGATCGCCTGGACGGCACGCCATTGGTCACGTTGGTTCACTACGCATGTCATCCCGTGATCTTAGGACCATCAAATTTGGAGTACTCTGCCGATTATCCCGGTGAGATGGCGCGCTTGGTGAAGGAGCAAACCGGCGGCGAGTGTATGTTTATTCAAGGCGGGTGCGGCGACATCAATCCATACTTGGATAAGACGCCGATTGATCAAGGTGCAATTGATGCGATGCGCGGGGCGGGTCGCGAATGTGCCGAAGCTGTACTGAGTGTCCTCGATGGTATCCCGACGGGTGCGCCGACGCAGCCATCGATTGCGTTTCGGGAAGATTACGTTGAAGTCGGCACGCGTTGGGACTTTGGCGACTCGACTGCGCGCGAAGCGTTCGTCGAGGCGCATGGTGGCGCTGATGGCCTCGCCAAGCGGTATGAAGAGTCCTTCCGACCTGACCTCGATGTTCCAGTCAGCACGTTGCTTATCAATGACAATCTCTCGTTCATCGGCATGCCGGGCGAGTTCTTCGTGCAGCATCAACTCGCGCTCAAGCATCTCGCGCCGGTGCATACGGCGTTACTCTGTGGATATACGAATGACCATCACCTGTACTTCCCACCCATTCGCGACGCGGTGTATGGCGGATATGGCGGTACTGTCGGGAGTTATGTTGGCCTGGGCGCCGCGGATAAATGTGTGTTGCAGGCGCAAGAGAGTATGGCCGCGTTGTTGGGAGCGGACAAGCGCAGTTGTACCTCGAAAGATTTTGCTATCTTGGATGCGGATTAGGATGAGTGCCATCTGCATTCCCACGGAGACCATGGGAACGAGGTAACAATTCGCAAGTACATTTGGGAGCGCGTCCCTCCCGAAACTAGAAAAGGGAATCGTCGATGCCATCAGTCAGTCGCCGTTCATTCATCAAGTCTTCCGCGATGATCGCGGGCGTAGCCGCAACGCAACAAGCTTCCGCAGCGGCTTCAAAGTCATCTGAAATCGCAGCGCCCAGCGAAACGTTCTATGCTGGCGTTGCGACGCGCGATATCACCCCAGGGCCGGGCGTGCCGATGTGGGGATATGGCGATCGCCCGAGTCCAGCGACGGGGACGCTTGATCCGCTGTTGGCGACGGCGGTAGTCATACGCGTTGGTAAATTCACGTTGGCTATTTCGACAATGGATATCGGGCGCGTGCCAAATGTCCCGGTATGCGATCGCATTCGAAAACGGGTGAAGAAGGCCGGCGTCGACGACGTAATTTTTTCCGCGAGTCACACGCACGGCGGTCCGGCCATCGAGACGGTGGGGCCGAGCTCCGACCACATTCACGAGGGTATTGCCTCGAGCATTGAAGAAGCAGCGTCGAATCTCGCGCCTGCGCGCCTGGGCCGAGGCACGGTGACGATGGATATAGGACACAACCGGCGCAAGATTCTCGACGATGGGCGGGTGTTGATGTTGTGGCGGAATGCCGAGCGACAACCGACGAGCCCACTGGATCAAGAAGCGACACTGTTCAAGGTAGACGCGCTGGACGGTTCGCCCATCGCAACGCTAGTCCATTTCGCGTGTCACCCTGTGGTACTCGGCGGCGACAATACGGAGTATTCCGCGGATTGGGTGGGCGAGATGAAACGCGTGGTGCGCGAGGCGACGGGAGCGGACTGCGCGTTCATTCAGGGCGGGTGTGGTGACGTCAATCCGTACCTGGATAAGACGCCGCGCGACGAAGGTGGAATCGAGTCCATGCGCGCGACGGGTCAAGCCGCAGCGTACGCGATTGTTACAGCACTGAGCGGAATCGAGAGTCACGTGCCGGAATCGCCATCGATTCAACTCGCCCGAAAGACGGTTGATGTTGGTTTGCGTTGGGACATGAAAGATAAAAAGCAGATTGATGTCTTTCGTGGCGTCTATGGTGACCGGTTTAGCCTCTATCTTGACCGGATGTCGAAAAAGATGCCGGTCCCGATGTCTACGCTACTCCTCAACGGTGAACACGGATTCGCATTTACACCCGGCGAGCTGTTCTCGCAACACCAGCTCGACCTCAAACACCGGTCGCCGTTGGATGGCGCGTTGCTCTGCGGGTATGCGGACGATTTTCACCTCTACTTCCCAACGATCCGCGACGCCGCGGCCGGCGGCTACGGGGGGTCATCCGCAACGTATGTAGGGTTGGGCGCCGGGGAGAAACTCGTCGCCGAAGCGATGATGGATCTCGGCCGGATGAACGGCGAACTCAAAGACTTCATGGGGACAGAGGAATATGTCTTCTTGGAAGAGGAACCGGGGTAGCGCTCACCGGTCTCATGGGCTGACAACGAATTTCCCTATCGCAACTCCAATACTACCAACGCTATTTGACATAATCGCCGGTCCTTTGTTTCAATGCCTGGATGCGCGGATCGTAGCATTGGCCAATGGGTCGATTGCTGCGGACGCACCGACCGCGGAGTAATGGTTTGAGCCCTTCCCCTGGGCCGCGGGATTCATGGGCCATGCCCATCGTCCTGCTTTGGTGCCTCTTTTTCGCTGTAGGGCTTGACCCGGAGATAACGTTTCAATTTCTCCGAGACTCAGGCCGTGTGGTATCGCAGCGAGCCCTGGTGAATTCTCCGCACTTAGTCACACTGTCGCTCGCAGGTTTTTTGGCGTGGCATGTTTACTCGCGCTGTCGCGAGGCGGGTCTTGCGTTTGCAGACGCTCAAGCGCGCGCGTTGCAGACGGCAATACTAGCACTTGCGGCTTTCCTCAACTTCCCGCTACAACATTTCTTGAATGCGAGTAACCTCCTCACAATCGATCAGCGGTTATTGCTTTGGAGCGTGGGCTTGGTGAAATACGTCGTATGGTTATATTTGCTACTCACGGTCGTTCGATTTCACTTATTGGGCAGAGTCAGTGCGTTCACCGGCATGGTGTCGGTCTTTCCGAGTACATACAACGATTCCTCGGGCAATGGCGCGCACGCTAGATTAGTTCGGCCTGAGCTGTTGACGGAGTCGTCGGTCGCTCTGCCGGAAGAGAAACCGGTGTCGACGCCCGATGCATCGAAAGAGAAACCGCCGTCCGGGCCGAATTAGCATAGTTGCGCTGGGCATTCGCTCTAGGACAAATGCGGTAGAATAGGCACTCGACGGAGTGAGACTTATCCCGTGAACGCTCCATTTACATGTGCGCGCAAATCGCGAATTGGCGTATGGCTCTGCGGCGCGATGATCGGCCTATTCACTGCGGACATCGCCCAAGGCCAGGGCAATTTGGTCATTGTCGATCCGACCATCAGCGGCGACACGGTCACTCTCCCGATTCATTTGCAAGGCAATGTGCTTGATGGCGTCGCCGCACTCGATTTTCAACTTTCTTACGATTCCGCGATTTTACAACCCGTGCAAGTGCAACTGGGCGAAGCCGCTGCGAACGCAGGAAAAGAGCTTCAAGCGCGCTTGCTCGCGGATGGTCAGTATGTGGTGCTGATGTTCGGCCTAGGGCGTAACGCAGTGGCTCAAGGCGAAGTAGCTCGCATCTCATTGGATAAACTCAGCGACCCCAAAGATGGTCAAACGCCGGTCACCATTGTGAATACGAAACTCGCAACGATCTCCGGCGTCGAAATCCCGTCGCAGGGCAGCGCGACGACACTGTTATTCGACGATGAAGGTGGAAGAGGCAGTGGCGATGCTGGTGGACTTCCACCAATCTTCAACGGCGGATTACCTACCGGGACCACCAACGCTGGCCAGATCCCAGCGGCGCAAAACACGGAAACCGCTGATATTGGATCGATCCCAACAGCCACGGGACCATCCGGACGTGCAGCGGTATTCGATCTCGAGAAAGCCCGGGTCGAGTCGGAAGCGCGGCTTTCAATGCTACGAGGTGCACAGGAAGAGCGTGAAGCGGCGCGAGCCGCGGTCGAAAGAGTGCCGACGGCGGGTGGCAGCGACGCAGGCATGCGAGTTCGGCGTGCGCCGAGTTCTCCGAGTGCGATTGCTGAGAACCGTCCAGATTCGCGCCGCGATTCGTCCGACACCTCCGGGACGAGCCCTGTTGCACGCTCCGATTCAGGAGAACTCGCAGAAAACACGTCGCCCCGAGCCGCCGCACAATCAATCGAAGAAGGAAGTAAACCAAGCGTCAAGACGGTTCCAATCGAGAGATCACCAGGAAACGGGCCATTGGCATTGGATGACATTTACGCGAATCCACCCATTGGGAAGGGTCTTTGGGTTCGCGCAGGCTTCGTGGCCGCCTGTTTGACCATCTCATTCGGGATATTCCTGATTCGCCGCAAAAGCGGGGCATAATGTCGGCGAACGTGCCAAACTTGCACATCGACCCCGTAATGCCGCAAACTACTGTGTTTGCTGAACGGCAGGAACAAATCCAATACGGTCAATCTAGCCCGCCCAGGAGCGGTCTCGGGAGTTAAGCAATGGCGAAGAAGAGCAAGGGAATCGTGGTCCAGGTTATTATGGAGTGTACCGAGGCCCCAGGTACGTCACGTTATTTCACGGTCAAGAACACACGCAATATTACGGAACGGCTTGAACGCAAGAAATACAATAAGACCCTCCGCAAGCACACGTTGCACCGCGAAAAGAAGTAGCGCCCGTACGTTCGCGGCGTCACGTCGATGTGGCGCCGGTGCAATTTACTTTCTTCTAGCCACCTTCCTCTGTTGCAGCGCGTCTCGTATTGCCCTCGCCCAACTCAACGTGGATGCCGTCACGGTCGACGTGACGAGTCGCGTGATCATGGAATCCCCTACGCGGCTCGGTGTAAACATTGGCCCCAACGCCTACTATGGCGACCGGCAAATGGTCGCGCGGCCATTCGCGCACGGTGCATTTAACCAGGGACGCCAAGTCGGCTTCCTTCGTGTTGCTCGATCGCGCAAGAATTCCTTTCAAGATGAACGGTTCCGTCCCGGCGAACCGTCTACCGCGTATCGCACCTCGTTTGATGGCGGACGCTACGTAATTGCGACGGGCAACAACGCTGGCCAATCCGGGACAATTGTCGGCCACGATGTAATCAGCGGACGATTTACGATTGCCGATGGAAGCCCGCGCATAAGCGACCGCGAGTATGTGTGGCTTCGTGGCGCGCCGGTCTCACATGCACTCCCCTCTCCCATGCCCGGCGAACGGGAATTGGGCATCGGCGATTTTCGCGTGGAAGCGTCTCCTGGGAGTGAAGTTTCAGTATCCCCCGCTGAAAACGCAACGATGAAACAAGCGGTCCGATTGCGACTCGATGGGAACGATTCGTATGCGGCGATCAAACATTACTTGATCGCACTCCCGGCGAGTCGGTACCGCGTGCGTGTACGGGCGCGCATCGAAACAGACGCTGGGAAGTTGGGAGTGCGGCTGACCAATTTCGGTATTCCATCGGGCCAGCCGGGGCACCGCATCTTCCTCCAAAGCGATGGCGCATCGCTCGAAGCTTCTTGGAAAACATTTGAATTCACGGGCGAGACGTTTGCTGACAAACGTATACGCGACGGATTTAGCGCGATTGACGTGCGCGTCACGGGATCCGAAGCGACCGCACTGATCGACAGCATCGAACTCATTGACGAAGGATTGTCTACGGACTTCGCGTTTACGTCGCATCTCGCCGAGACGTTGCGTGACGCCCGGTGCGGAGTCGTTCGGTTTTACGGCATCGCGTCTGCGGGTAGTCTCGTTGCAGACATCACGGCGTCACACGCTGCGCAGAGTTCGTGGAGCTTTACCGACGGCCCCGGAGGCTTTCAACGGCATACGACGCACGCGGTCGCCGATGATTGGTTGGCGCTTTGCGGCGCGGCGGACGCGGACCCGTGGATAACGGTCGGCGGAGCGAATACGCCCCAGGATTGGTACGAACTCATCTCCTATCTCGCCGCACCGGAAAACTTTGACGACGCGTCGAAGCGCCGCGCATCGCATGGGCACGACGCGCCTTGGATTGATTCCCATGAGACCATCTATTTGGAACTTGGCAACGAGTGGTGGAACGGCCTGTTCACACCTTTCGTGATTGACGATCCGGAACAATATGGCGAATTGTGCAACACCGTTTTCGATCGAGTCCGGGCGCACCCCCATTTTGACCCGGACAAAATTCGATTGGTCATCGGCGGCTGGGCGGTCAATGCGCACGACTGGAATGTCCGCCTCAATCGCGCATCGAAACATCACGACCGGATCAGCGTCGCACCATATCTCGCGCATGCACTCGATATCGCGGAGTACGGCGCACTGTTCGCCGATGTCGAAGGGGCATTTGAGGACGGTGGCCAGTCGACGACTCAGGGGATCGGCAAGTCGCAACTCGCCGTTTACGAATTGAATACGCACACGACAGGTGGCGCCGCCTCCGCAAGCGATGTATCAAAGCTCGCAACAAGTCTGGGATCGGGTATCGCCGTGCTCGACCAAGCGATGGCGAACATGGCGCGATGGCGAGCGGACCCGATCAATTACTTCACGTATTTCCAGCGTTCATTTAGCAGCGGTACCAACGAGCGCGTGGGTCTGTGGGGCAATTTGGTGCTCGCGCGCGACGGTACACACCGACCGAGGCCCGTGTGGCAGGGACTCCGACTCGCGAATCAGTGTGTAATAGACGGCGATATGGTAGAGGTACGAGTGCACGGTGGATCGTCCTGGGACCAGCCGATGAATGGCAGCGTGCCAAAGCTCGCGAATTTACCCCACCTAAAAGCCTACGCATTCTTACGCGAGGACGATTCCGTGAATGTTCTACTCATCAACAGACACCTGACAAGCCCAATGTCAGTCCGTATTCGACTTCCCTTTGCGCCCAAAGCGCATGTTGTTCGTGCGAAACTCTCGGGAAATTCGATCGACGACAACAACGAAGAATACGAACGCATAAAACTGATGGAAGACTCGCTCGAATTCCGCGGACCGGATTCAGCAATTGAAATCCCAGCGCATAGCGCAACGGCCCTGCAATTCACGGCGGCGGAGTAGCAGAGCGATGACCTGCGACGTAGTCATCGTCAGCTACTGTTCGAGCGCCCAACTACCGACGTGCCTTGACGCGGTCGAGCGAAACGTTGAAGACCTCAAGGATTGCCGCGTATTCGTAGTAGACAACGCAAGCATCGACCATTCGGTCAAGTGCGTGCACGACTCATATCCATGGGCGACGCTCATCGAGAATGCGGAGAACGTTGGGTACGGCGCTGCGATCAATCGCGCACTGGAGCAGAGCGAAGCACAATACGTGCTCTGCATGAATCCGGACGTCCGTTTGCGGCCAGGTGCCATTAGCGCGTTACTCGATTGCATGAACCGGCACCCCAACGCTATCGCGGCGGCACCAAGACTCATGTATCCAGACGGCTCATTTCACCCCGTATGCAGAAGGTTTCCATCCATCTGGCGAAATTTTTGTCACGTCTCAGGACTGGCCGCCCGGCTGCCGGAAGATTCACCTTCGCGCCATTGGTTATCCAAGGCGCAACACGATGGCGAACGTGACGTCGATATGGTATCGGGCGCGTGCGTACTATTCCGGCGCGACTACCTCGATCGCATCGGCCGCTTCGACGAAAACATTTTCCTCTACGAGGAAGAGTCCGATGTATTTCTCCCAACTCGAATGACGGACGAAACTGCGTATTACTGTCCAGACGCTAAAGCCATCCACGAACACGGTGAAACCAGTGGAGATTCGCAGGACAAAAAGCAATCGTTTCACCGGCTCCGTAGTAAGTATTACATCTATCGCAAACACTTCGGCGAAAGCGTGGGGCGATTGACTTACTGGACCGACTCGTGCGTCTTTGGCTTTTCTACAGTTCGCCACCGATTCACTATTCGGTACAGAGCCAGACGTGCTCAGCAGGCACTTGCGCGCAAAGCATACGAACAGGCAGTTTCTCACACCCGCTAATCCAGCCATTTCACAAATCGAGTATGCCTAAATCGTCGTTTCCTGTCGGTTGTTCGATGACACTAGAGCCAGAAGCACTGCGCGTAGATAGGCAAAAAACCTCCAGATTCCATATTTGCCGCAAGTCCGATCAATTGTTTCTCTGCCTGGAGTAACTGGTTGTCCTCAATCGCCAACAGGAACTAATACTTTTCCTCTATAACTACGCTCGGGCCGTTTCTGTCAGGAAGACTTTCGCTCTTCAATGCTATTGATTGATAGGTACTAAAATCCATGTGCATAAAAAACTGCCGACCATCCCGAACAAATACGACTGGGACATCGTCGTTATCTTGGAAGGTAAATTTCGTCCCTCGGGCATCGCCAAATTCTGAGGTGTTGGCCGCAGAATCGTAATTTGCACCGTCTCCAGATAAAAACACAACAAATACTTCCGCAGATGGCGTTTCAAATCTGGGAAAATCGGAATCGAAATTCAAGAGTTCAATTTGGAGTCCCAATTCTGCATCGTAGTGAATTTCTCCGACCTCAAGCATTACCTTCATGGAATAGAATTCTGAGCTTCGTCTAGAATCCGAAACCGGAGGATCAATTGGCCCCGGATTAAACCAAATGAATATCGCCCAAAGTACTGCCAGTATTGCCACGATAACGCTAATACGTTCAGCCATAATTGTGCATCCCTTCTTGCGATCCAAGCAACCTAGAGACCTTCGCGTATACGAATTGCGTGTACTGTAACTCTGCCGCGGAGATGGCACTATATAGAAAAAACAGAAATGGCGAGGGTGTTTGTAGAACTATTTCGCAAGAACGACGGATATCGACCGGTTCCATCCACGCCACTCGTTGCGCCATTGTCCTGTTGCGGTCGACCCGCCGAACAGGGACTTATGGATTCTTGACAAGATGCACTCGACGCCGATGTTCATTGTGTGGTCTATTTCGGTTTGCGGCAATCGGTACATCAATTTGGCGTCCGGTTCAGCCGCTTTCTCGGCCGCGAGAGTTTCTTTAAAGCGGCCACACAATCGGTATCGCGATCATCGCCACGGCGAATAGGATGACGCTGAGCGGCAGGCCGACTTTGATGTAGTCGGTGTAGCGGTATCCTCCGGGGCCGTAGACCATTAGGTTGGTTTGGAAACCCAACGGCGTGACTAGGCTGGTGGCTGCGGCGAACATGACGGCCATCGCGAAGGTTCTCGCGTTTACATCGGGGCCGAGTTGAGCGGCGGCGGCAAGTGCGACCGGGAACATTAACACTGCTGCGGCTTTGTTCGTGACCAACTCGGACAGGACGGCGGTCAAGGCATAGACAATTGCGAGCACGGCGAGTGCGCCGAACCCGACAGACCCATCGACCAATAAGGATGCGATGCGTTCTGCAGCGCCTGATTCAGTCATCGCTCTGCCCAGGCCGAGTGCCGCTGCTAACGTAATCAGTGTGCGCCAGTCGACCGAACGGCGCGCTACGCCGGAGGAGATGCACCGCGTAATCACCATGAGCCCCGCAACGGTGAAGGCGGCCATCGGTGTCGAAATGAATTGCGTGGTCATCAGCGCGACGAGTAGCGCGAGCAGCACAGTTGAGAGGATCGCTTTTTCGTGCCGGACTGGGCGCGATTCCTCGACACCGCTCACAAGAAAGAAATCAGGATTGTTACGGTGGGCTCGTGTGAAATCGTGGCCGGTTTGAAGGAGTAACGTGTCTCCGTTGCGCAACACGATATCGCCGACGCGGCCCGTGAGCCGTGTAGCGCCACGATGCACGGCCATGACCGCAGCATTGTAGCGTGTGCGGAATTGGGCGCTGCGAATCGTTCGTCCGATAAGCGGCGACGTGTTGGACACGACGGCTTCGGTCAATTGCGTACTACGCCGCGCGATGGCTGCCTGTTCATAGCCTTCGTCGGCGACCGGGACCAATCCCGGAATACGTTCAAGGTCAACGATTGTGGTCACTACCCCCGTAAACGTGAGGATGTCGCCCGCCTCGATTTCTTCATCGGGGCCGACAGGCGCGATCGCTTCGTCCTGGCGCACGATTTCCACGAGGAAGAGTCCAGGCAAATGGCGCAGCCCAGCCTGCTCTACCCGTTGACCAACGAGTCGGCACGCGGGTTCGACACGCATGTTGACCAAGTACTCGCGCGACGATGCGCCCAACTGTTCGATGAGATCTTTGCGATCCGGCAGCAGTCGCCGCCCAATTACGAATAGGTAGATGAGACCTACGATGAGCATCGGCACGCCCACCGGTGACATTTCGAATACGCCGAGCGCCGCGTAGGCGCTGTCGCTCGATGCTATGCGTTTCCCTTCTTCGACAATCATTCCATTGATGACGAGATTTGTGCTGGTGCCGATTAGTGTGCAGGTCCCGCCTAAGATGCAAACGTATGACAACGGTAAAAGAACACGCGATGGCGCCACCTGGAATTTTCGACAAAAGCTGTCGACAAGCGGCAACAACATCGCGAGGACTGGGGTGTTGTTCAAGAATGCGGAAATCCCGGCGACGGGTATCGCGAGGCGCGCGAGCAGTTGGTTGTCGGTTCGCGCCGTTCCCAAGATTCGCGCGCCAAAGCTATCCAACGCACCCGTTTCACGCATCGCCGATGCGACGACGAACAGCGCTGCAATCGTCAACACTCCAGGGTTTACGAACCCCGAGAAAACGTCCTCGGGCGTGATGATGCCCACGAGACCGGTCAGCACGGTCGCGCCCATCAGAACGAAATCCGGCGGTGCTGGAGTGCGTGACAGCAGAAGAAACACCACCAGCACAATGCCTATTACAAACCAACCTTCCCAAGTCATGTGGTAGCAGAATTACCTTTGTCGTTCGACGGCCGCGTTGACCCACGAGCATACCGTCAAGGGCTGTCAGTTCTAAAGCGAATAGCGATTTTCTTCGCCGGAACGTCCGTCGCATCGGAAGTTTGCCGTCCAGTGCGCCGACGGGACAAACGCAGCTCGCCAACGATCTGGTTTCAAAGATTCCTTGGATACGATATCTTTAATCTCATGGAATGCCACTTCGAGGTGTTGATAGGATACAGCCACCGCGTGTGGCCCCCGTCGTC
>JAJDAB010000644.1 GCA_029262095.1 Candidatus Hydrogenedentota bacterium | reverse complement strand
CTTGAGCGCGGTCCACGTTTCCCTGGGGCCGAGATCGAAGAGGTGGGGGTGCCGGCGCCGCATCTTCTGCTCGAGGTCGGTGGCCACGTCATCAGGAGTAAACTCCTGCTGCTCCTCCGCCAGAACGAGTTGCCACGCGAGTGATGGTAGCCCCTCATCGCCGACGACCGACGGTGCATAGACGACCAACTCCGGAGAGCCAACGAGTGACAAACCATCACTCTGTAGATCGAGTTTGTTAATGCGTGGATCATTCAGTGCCCAGCTCGGTGCTGTAGACGCCGCGATCGACGGTGTCATAGGTACGGCAACCATGCCCGAGAAATCGCGCATGACATCACTCAGAAGACTGCGTACGTTGCCCTGCGCACTCACTTGTACGATCGCCTCCGCACCAAAGATGGGGACACCATTGAAGTATTGCTGATACCGTACAAACGTATCCGATCGCGAGGAGCGGACACGCACCGGTGCGAACGAGGCGGCAACGTTGTCGGTGCCCAGCAGCGTTGCGTTTTGGGCCAGGAAACCGTCTGCGACTGTCTGTGGATTCGACGCATCACTATTCGTAACCGCGAAACTGCCTGTCGTACCAGCGCTCAACGCGCGTAAGTGGCCGTCCGCCGTCAACGAAACTCGGGAGTCGTCGGGCGCGACGTTTTGGGCCGTACCCAAGAGGGCATCCAAGTCACTATTACTTTGCTGTGAAGAGGCGGGTAGGCAAATTGCGATACAACTCAAAAGAGTGCAATAGAACGCTACGTCATGGATTGTGAGTCTCAGTCGTGTCCTCACCGTATTCTCCCGGTTGATGTTGCTTCATCCGATGATGGAACGGTTGCGATTGAACCACGGTGAGCATACCACATATCCATTACAACATTTGAAATGCGATCTTTCCACTAGTGAGGCAACTCGGCATGGTCCGTTGACCTGATTGTTTGAGTCGTGTCGTTGATCCGTTACTTGATTTCCCTCGTATTCTCACCGATAATTCGCGCCTTCGCCAGTAGGCCGCAATCGAGAGTTTGACCGGTAACCCACGTTCTCATCGAAGTTTTTCAGACGGCTTCAGTGATTCTTGAGAACGACTGGTTCATCAGCAGTGGAGTCGAAAATGGCAGAATCTGGCCACCCCGAGAAAAGTTCCGCGACACAGTCACTCCTATATCCCATGGCCGTTTCGTTTACGGTGGCGATGGCAACGTTGCTACTGCAATTGGTTCAGACCCGCATCTACAGCGTCGTGTTCTGGAATCATTTGGTGTATTTCATCATCTCGGTTGCATTGCTGGGGTTCGGCATCAGTGGAACATGGCTCGCATTTGGCCCGGACAGCCGCCTTGCCCGATTGCTCTCATTGCGAAACGCTGCGATTTGTTTTGTCGTTACTGCTTTGGTTTCCTCGTTGTTGGTTTCTCAGATCTCGATTTCGATTGCCTGGCTTGGCGCTAGTTTCCCGAGGACGGTCCAACTCATACTCGCGTATTCCACTGCGCTACTCCCTTATTTTTTTGGGGGGTGGATGCTGGGCTCGGTGTTTCGAGACTACGCCGCCCGCATTCACATTCTCTATTTCGCCGATCTCGTCGGCGCGGGTCTTGCCTGCTTAATGTTCCTCCTAATGATTGGGCCGCTGGGCGCCATTCATCTTGTGCTTATCACCTGCGCGCTCGTCGCCATCCCACCCTTGGTTAACGGAATTCGCAACACTTCCAACAAGGTCGCGCTGGTCGGAATAACGATAACCTTGGTGGGGCTTGGGGCGTTCGAATCGAAGATTAACGCGGGCATCCAGCCGGAACCGACCAAAGCATTTTCGCTCATGTACGAATCACTCGAACCCGGCGATACAAAAAACTGGGAGTTTTCCGAATGGAATTCCATTTCGCGAATTGATGTGGCATCGGCGGAACTCGGGCCCGATCGAGAACAGCCGCAACTTGAACAAAAAGTCGTCTTCATCGACGGCGACGCCTGGACCGGAATTGCGGAAGGTGAGTGGTGGAAGCAACGCCCGGAACGGGACGTTGCTCGGTGGACCGATTACCTCGGGCCTTATTATTTTACAGAGCCCACGTTCGATTCAGCGCTCATTATCGGCACGGGCGGTGGCGGCGATGTCGCCCATGCGTTGCAGTTCGGTGCCCAGTCAGTCGATGCGGTCGAGATCAATCCGACGACGTATCGGCTGTTACTTGAGGAATACCTTGAAGCGAACGACCGGTTGTTGGATAGCCCCGGCGTCAGGGCGTACAACGAGGAAGGCCGCAGTTTCGTCGCACGTACTGACCAGTTGTACGACGTGATAACGATGACCGGCATCGACACCTTCGCCGCGATCAATTCCGGGGCCTATGTGTTGTCCGAGAACTATCTATACACGCTCGAAGCGATGCACGACTACCTAAGCCACCTCACCGACGACGGCATCTTGAATATCACGCGCTGGCTCCATCACGCCGAAACTCCGCGGTTATTTGTTGTTTGCTACGAAACGTTGTTACGCCTTGGTATTGAAGATCCCGGAAAGCATATTATTGTTCAGGGGTCTGATCGCGCGACGATCATGATTAAGATGAAGCCGTTTAGCCCGGAGGAGATTCGCGAGTACGGCGATCATGTTGCAGCGGCGGGCGCTCAGATGTACTACCCCGAACACGCGGCGCACACCGTCAATCCTCTTATCGAGGACTACGTTCAAGCGAGGGCGAATGGTACGCAAGATCAGTTCTTTGATGATCTGGATTACGACATTACGCCGGTGAGCGACGACAGTCCGTTCTTCTTTCACTTCGATAAACCACGGACACTTTACAAGGCGTTAACTGGACAGGACATTGCAGATTTCGTTCGCGGCCAGTGGCCATCGTTCACGTTGTTTACGTTACTGGGTTTCACGTTCATTGCTGTGGTGATTTTCATGCTGGTTCCGTTGATGCGTCGCAGCCACCCTCGCGTCCCTGGTTTTGCTCGTTGGCTTGCCTATTTCACCTGCCTTGGTGTTTCGTTCATCTTCATCGAAATCGCGATGATGCAGCGTTTTGCATTGTTGCTGGGACATCCCGCCCGGTCTTTGGCCGTTGTGTTAAGTTCGCTGCTGATATTCGCCGGTATTGGTAGCATGTTGCGCGGTGCGCTCAACGTGAATCTGACGCGGGCGCTTGGCGTACTTGCCGTGATGTTGCTCCTGGTTGCGTATGTGTATCCCGTGATCATCGAGGCAGCACTCGGCTTGAGTCTCTTTGCACGTAGCCTGCTTACCATCGCTTTGGTCGCGCCTCCGGCGTTAATCATGGGGATGCCGTTTCCTTCCGGTCTTCAATCGGTATCGCGCCACGGAAGCGATTCCGTGGCGTGGATGTGGGGGGTGAACGGCGGATCGACTGTACTCGGATCAATTCTCGCAATCATCATTGCGATTTGGGGTAGTTTTACGTTGGTCATCCTAACCGCCACGGCTGGTTATCTCCTCGCCCTAGTCCTATTTGCTTCGTTGGACCGCAAAGCCGCCTAGCCCGCAGCGTATTCTCATTATTGCCCGCGTTTCACGGTGGTGAGTTGCTCTATCGAGTCGTCAAAACCTCCTTTTGGGCGTCCCAAATCTCAAGTGGGCTAGTCACTTGAGCATCTCCCGTTTCAGGGCTATAGTGACGTATTGGTTCGTGCATACCGGGCGGTGCCGGGGCGAGAAACCGGTGTAGCCTTCCCGGATTCAGGTTTACTGGTCGTCGTTGGGCCAGCTACTCAGGAGGGCGCCCAAATGGCAGGTGCGGAGGCTGCACAAGTTCGAAACGTTGGAATTGTTGGTCACGGCGGAACGGGTAAGACCATGCTCATCGAGCATGCACTGCACGCTGCGGGCGTAACCAAACGAATCGGAACCATTGAAGCCGGCAACACCGTCGGCGATTACCTCGAAGAAGAAATCGAGCGACAGCAGACCATCGCCATGAAGTTGATGCACTGCGATTGGAACGATACCCGCATTCACTTTATCGACCACCCGGGTTACGTGGATTTTATCGGCGAAGTCGCCGCGTCGGCGCCGTTGGTCGACGGTTTTATTGTCGTGGTGGATGCGACCACCGGCGTTCAAGTCGGTACGGATAACGCAATTAAATACGCCGATACCTACGGCACGCCCCGCGCGATTTTTGTGAACAAACTTGACCGTGAAAACACAGACTTCAACGGCGTCGTCGAAGGGATTCAAGAGGCATTCGGTCCTCAATGCGTGCCGTTAGTCATTCCAATAGGCCATGCCGAAAACCTAACGGGTGTTACTAACATATTGACTGGGGGCAGCGCAGAGTCAGCGGACGAAATTGCGGAACTCAAGACCGGTATGTCCGATGTGGTCGCGGAAACCGATGATGCGTTGCTGGAAAAGTATTTGGAAGAAGGTGAACTGAGCGAAGAGGAATTTCATCGCGGCTTGACCATGGGGATTCAGTCGGGGAAAATTGTACCGATTCTCGCGGGCTGCGCGACGAAAGACATTGGAATCGCTGAGCTCTTAGATCTTATTGCGAAAGACTTTCCATCGCCTCTATCGCGCACATTTTCGGCCCAAAATGGCGAGGCCGCAAAACCGATTGATATTTCGGTCGACGGCCCGTTCATTGGCCAAGTATTTAGATCGGTCGTCGATCCATTTGTAGGCCACCTCACGTTGTTCCGCGTCATTAGCGGTACGCTCCGGTCTGATTCGGAGTTTTACAATGTGACAACGCAGAGTAAAGAGCGAACGGGTAAGATTCATTTGCTGAACGGCAAGGAACACAACGTGGTCGAATCGGTTGGCCCCGGTGATCTTGGAGCGATGACTAAACTGAAACATACGCATTTTGGCGATACCATTGCTGTTGCGGGTACTGCGGTTGAATTCCCGAAAATTGAATTGCCGGATTCCATGGTCAAGCTGGCCATTAATCCGAAGTCCCGGGCCGACGAAGACAAAATCGGCGAGGCGCTGAACCGTATTGACGAAGAAGATCCGACGTTTACGCACTACCGGGATCCATCCACAAACGAACACGTCGTTAAAGGTATGGGCGACTTGCAGCTTGAGATTTTGCTGGAACGGATGAAGCGGAAGTATCACGTCGAGGCCGAAACCCACGTGCCGAAAGTCGCGTTCAAAGAGACGATTAAGGGCAAAGCTGACATTCAAGGAAAGCATAAGAAGCAGAGTGGCGGGCACGGGCAGTACGGCGATGTGCATTTGCGCATTTCGCCGAACAAGCGTGGCGAGGGCTACAAGTTTGTAGACAGTGTCGTCGGTGGCGTCGTGCCGAAACAGTACATCCCGCATGTGGACAAGGGGTGCCAAGACGCACTTGCGAAGGGCGTCATCGCAGGGTATCCCGTGGTTGACGCCGTCATTGAACTGCACTTCGGTTCCTACCACGATGTCGACTCGTCGGAAATGGCGTTCAAGACCGCAGCCGGACAAGCCATCCGAAAGGGCGTGGTGAAGGCGAAGCCGTGTCTTCTCGAGCCGATCATGGAAATCGAAATAACAATTCCCGACGAATTCATGGGCGATGTTAATGGGGATCTGAACAGTCGCCGCGGGCGCATCATCGGGATGGAGCCGGTAGGCGGCGGGCGTCAATGCATCAAGGCGACCGTTCCAGAAGCCGAAATACTTCGCTACTCAACGGATCTCCGCAGCATGACCGGCGGTCGTGGAAGTTACGCCTTAAAATTCAGCAGCTACGACGAAGTGCCTAACGAGGTCGCGAAGGAAGTTATCGCAGAGTTTGAAAAGCACAAAACGGAAGAGTCCTGATACGTGGATGTGCTCTGGTCGATTCTAGGTGGTATCCCTCGACTACAACCGTTCGCTTCTTTAGGATAGGCTTTCGCGAAACGAAACCACCACGGTCTGGGCGTGCGCTGTATGGAAGTTAAGAGGTCTTTTTACACCACCGTCAATCACCCGTTCGAGATTGACCGTGTCGAAGAGGTCGCGTGCAATCTCTGCGAGCGTGACCGGTATCGGGTTACCGGTATTGAACTCGATTTCGAAATTCGTACGTGCCTAAATTGCGGATTGGTCTATGTCTCGCCTCAGCCCTGCGCCGATGAATTGCCCGTGTTTTACGCCGGGATGTATGCGGACCGCGAGGTGGAGACCGTTAACGCTCGGTCATTGGGGCATGTCGAGCGGCACTTGCGGTCCATCGTTAGCCGACGACGTCCCGAAGGTGGACGTCTACTCGACATTGGATGCGGCTATGGCCGGTTTCTAGGCAGTCTTGTGGACCTGCCGTGGTCGCTCACCGGAACGGAAATCAGCGAGACGGCCATTGCACACGTTGGTGAAACCGTACCTTCTGCGACGATTCACCACGGCTTAATCGAGGATGTCGAATTCGAAGACGGCTCTTTCGATGCGATAACGCTGATCGCTGTCCTGGAGCATGTCAAAGATCCGAAGGCAACCATTGCGCGTATTGCGCAATGGTTGGCTCCGGGTGGTCTCCTGTTGATTCAAGTGCCCTACATCGCACCGTTTATTCGGGTAAAGCGGGTGTTGCCATTTCTGCCCATTCACTTTGAAGCACCTCGCCACCTCTATGACTTCTCACCGCGAACGTTGCCTCGTTATCTCAAAGAGGCCGGGTTTGACGACAACCGGGCGGACATCGCGCGTCCGTACTCGAGCGTTGGCCCGTTGGGCGAGTTGCTTATTTGGGGCGTGAAGGCGCCCGGACTTGCGCTCAACGCGCTCACCGGAGGACGATACATCTATCCTTTCGCGTCAGCAATTGCCGTACACGGAATCAAGACACGGTGAGGGCGCGCACACGTGAACTAGTTGCCGTTCTGATCGTCTTCTTGTTCTTCCAGGAAATAGTTGTACGGACGCGCTTCCTCGCCTTCAATAATCTCCCACGCGTCATTGGCATCGATCGCAGCAGCAAGTCGCTCGCGGATCGCCTCGTTTGACACCATCGCGACCAGACTGGACATGACTTCCAAGTGCCGCTGTTCGTGCTCATGCGGTGTAACGATCAACATCATCAAGTGAACGGGTTCACCGTCAAGCGCTTCGAAGTCAATGCCGCTTCGGCTAATCCCGAGGACGCCTTTGATGCCTTCGCCCTCCGGTATGCGACCATGCGGAATCGCCGCACCCAAACCAATTGCCGTTGTCATTTCTCGTTCGCGTTCAAGAACGGACGCTTCGATGTCTTTTGCCTCGTTCGGTGTGCATCGGTATACCTGGGCGTAGAACGCGCACATCTTCTTCAACACTCCCCATCGATCTTCGGCATCCACATCCATCAAAATGTGCTCTTCTTCCAAAAATTCGACAAGGCGGGGGCGGTCGCGACCCGTTTCCCGTGATCGATGCAATGCGCCACGCGTGAAAAACGGACCCAATATTTCGTTCACGGTTACGGCAGCCAAGACGACTGTGCCGATCAGCGACGCCATGCCTTCTGGCAATTTCGTATCGCTTTCGAGCAACACGATTAAGCCGATCGCGACCCCCGCTTGCGGCCAAAGGCCGATCGCGACGTTGGTGTAAATACGCTGGGATACGCGCAGTAGAGCGCCACCGGTTATTGATCCAATCGACTTTCCCAGCGCGCGTGCCACGAGGTACGCCACGACTAGCGGTCCGGCTTCGGCCAAGCTGTCGACGTGCAACGCGGTGCCGGCTAAGGTAAAGAAACATAAGTATAGCGGTTCTTCCAATACCGCCAGCGTGTTGAGCTGGCGTTCGGTTCGAGTCGATCGATTGCCGAGGTATACCCCAAGGAATAGACTGGTCAGAAGGGGATTGAGTCCGATGAACGACGAGGCGCCGGTGCTCACCAAAATCGCCGCGCAGACGATTCCAAAATCATTACTACGAACTCGACCGACCGCCGTCTCGACGAATACACCGGTCAAGCAGCCCAAGACCACCGCGCCCACAAACTGTTGGCCGGCATGTAAGAATGCCGTTGCCACCAGCACGTCCCGGCCAGAGAATTCAACGACATCGCCAACGATTGCCAGAACAAACGAAAACGACATGATGCAGAAAATGTTGTCCAGCGCGACAACGGACAGTAAGGTCTTTACGAATGTGCCCTTCGCATGTGTTTCTCGGATGAGTGCAAACGTTGTCGCGGGGGCTGTCGCGATGGCAATACTGCCCATCAACAACGCGATGGCTTCGCTGTCAGTGAAATAGAATACCGTTGCGCTCACAATGATCGCAGTTGCCGCTGATTCCAACACGGCGATGCCTACGATGCGTTTTAGCGCGGTTCGAATGCGCCGGTAGGAAAGGTGACCGCCGACTGCCACGGCGATTAGGCCCATGGCGAATGTCGAGAGTGGTTGCAACGCGGACGCTGCGTCGATATTCGGAATGATGAAGTACCCGAGCAGTGCTCCCGCGACCACTTGGCCCGTAATCGCGGGGATGCGCACCAATCGAGCCGCCGATGTGCCGGCCGCGCCTGCAGTGACGATTACCGCGAGCAAAAGCAGCGGATTCAGCGTATCAATCGAGGTTATCGTCATAGGCTACCGAGCCGGACCTCAGTGTGCCCGTCACTGAAACTCAAGAATCGTTGTCGTAGAGGCAGCACTAGTTCGATTTTCCGTTCCAGCCAGGCCCACGAACGAACCGGCCAGGCATCGCACCGGTGTGTTCACCATCGCGGAGTACTTGAACGCCGTTGACGAAGACATGTTTCACGCCCACCGCCAACTGATTGGGGTTTTCGTAGGTTGCGCGATCACCGATCTGTTCGGGATCAAAGACCACAATATCCGCAAAAGCGCCCACGCGAATCGTTCCTCGGTCCTTGGCCTTGAGTCGGCTCGCGGGAAGTGACGTTAGCTTTCGTACCGCTTCTTCCAACGAAATCACGTTTTCTTCGCGCACGTACTTTCCCAGTAGTCGCGCGACGTTGCCCCACGTTCGTGGATGTCCGCGTCGGCTCGCCGAAACGTTTTCGGGGGCCAATGCCGGCGCATCGCTACCGAAGCTCACCCACGGAATCGCAATCTTTTTCCGGATGTTGTCCTCGGACATCATGAAATAGATCGCATCTATTCGGCTACCATCTTCTATCACGAGATCCATGGCCGCTTCTTCTGGCGGCACGTTGCGCGAGGCGGCGATTTCCGCGAGTGTCTTGCCCACCAACGATTGCAGTGAGGGGCTCCGGAAACCGACGAGCAAGATTTTGTCCGGCGAACTGATTGAGCGGTACGGATTGTGTATGCCATCGCCCGCGGAGCGAACCTCCGCGAGGATCTGCATGCGTGTGTCCGGATCTTTTAGTCTCCTAATCATCGCATTATGGCCGCCCTCTTCAACCCATTGGGG
>JAJDAB010000643.1 GCA_029262095.1 Candidatus Hydrogenedentota bacterium | reverse complement strand
CGAGCGCCGCGAACAGTTTCCGTATTACCTGCTCGATCCCCTCAAACGGAAAAAACCGATCGAAGACTCGAGTAACCCTATGTTTGTGCGTGAAGTCCGGTGGGGTTTATTTAGCCGATTGACGACGTTGATGCGCCTTTGCCTAGCGATATTTGCCATGTTCTTCATCGCGTCCCTATTTCCTGTGCTTTATGACAACCGTGAAACCGATTCTGAGATTATTTCGATGTGGGCCGCTGTCCAATACTTTGTCACGATGCTATTCGCGCCAGCACTCGTTGCGAATACATTCACGAAGGAACTCGAACTCGGAAATCTCGACATGATCCGAATGACGCTCATGCGGCCACGCCAAATCCTGGCGGGCAAAGCGGGCGCAGGGTTGGTCGTGCTCTCGCCGGTCATCATCGCGGTTCTTGTTGCTTCAATCCCGTTGTTGTTTATTGGAATTCGCGCGCTCCCCCTACTTGCGGCCAGCGTCATCACCGGTTTCGTCTGGGCGGCATTCTGCGTCGCCGTGTCCATTACCGTTTCGCTATTCGCGAAGCGGACAATCAGCGCGCTCATCGCGTCGTACGGAATCGTCGCGTTTACTTATTTGATACTTGACTCGCTGGTTGAATTTTTTTGGATGCGCTACGAGTACGGATTCAATATCGACGATTTAATCGCGGGAATCAGCGAGGAACTACCTCTTTTGATAACGTTCGCGAAAATGCTGAATCCCACGACCGCTGCATTGGACATGCAGGGTGGACCGTATTGGATGCTAAATACCGCTGTAACCCTCTGCATCATCGGTCTGTGTTACGGCCTTGCGTCTTTCGTTTTCTCCCGTTACCGCATGCAGGATCGGTAGGCCGCTATGCACGCCGTCGTTTCAGACCAGACATCACACCCGACGCGCCGTCGATTGCAGCCGATTTACGCGCCATGGGAAGGCGCAGTCGCTTCACTCGCGATTTTGAGGCGTGAGTTGGTGGTGACCCTGCGCGGATGGCGTTCTGCGCTAGTCGTCACGTTCACATGCGCGCTTGCCACTTACTTGTTGCTCTATTTCTGGCCTCTAGAGGGGACCGATTTGCGAGAGATCGGGATGGCCCCCGTAAAGATTCTCACCGCGGTAAGCCTTGTACTTCTTGGGGGCGCTTATGTCGCGTTACCTGGACTTGCCGCGAACGCCATCTTGGCCGAACGTCAACAACAAACCTTCGACATCCTTAAACTCACATTGGTGCCGCCGTCATGGATCGTATTCGCGAAGCTCATGAATTGTGTGGGTTACTTTCTGTTGCTACTCGTCGCCACCGTCCCGATTCTCTCTTCGAGCTTCTTTCTAGTAGGAATCGACACTCAGCAATTCTTAGCAATCGTCGTTATGCTCATCGCGCATGCGCTGGCATGTTCCGCGGCCGGACTCGCGGTATCCGCATTCGCGCGGCGTCCAATCACGGCCATCGCGTTGAGTTATTGCATCATCGCGCTCATATCGGGGTTGCCAACCGGAATCGCGAATGACAATCTGCATGTTTTCGAAGACAAGCTCGCAATCATGGCTTGCCCTGTCGCTGCGATTGGTTCTCTAATGTTCAACGAAATAGGCCTGGGCGACTTTTACCTGGCGATCCCAATTCAACTCGGTCTTTTTCTGTTTTTCTTCCTGGTTGCGATGTACCTCGTGCGTCGTCCTGAACGTGTCGCACAGGAAGACCAATCCAAAATCCTGGACGACCCGGCCCAACTAGCCGCCCGCCGTAAGCAATTCCCCTTCTACCTCATCGATCCGCTCCGGCGACGGCCCAATATTCCTGACGGGAAGAATCCGATGCGCATCAAAGAATTGCGGTGGGGGATGCTGGGCCGGGAAACGCGCATGATCCGCCTGTGTTACGTGACCGCGTCCGTCATGTTTTTCTACAGCATCTTTACCGTGGAATCGGTTGATTATTGGGTCATGGCGCAGATGACGGTATTACTTTTTCTTGCGCCGGCGTTCGTCGCCAGTGCCGTGAGCAAGGAATACGAACAGGGCAACATGGACCTTTTGCGAATGACTTTGTTGGATGGCCGTGAACTGATGCAAGGAAAGCTATGGGCGGCAGCGTTGTCGTTGGCCCCGTTTCTGATCGGACTCTTAATCGGCGGCGTTCCTATGGTCATCTTCCACACGTTCTTCGTGCAAGATGGCTCTCAGGCGATCGTGCTACAGTTTTATCCGATGTTGTTCTCGTTTACGTTTTTCGTTCTGACGCTGGGCATGTTGTTTTCAGTCCTGTACCGGCGAACCGTCGCGGCGACCGTGAGTTCGTACGCTGTGCTTTCTCTAATTCTCTTTGCCGTACCCATGTGGTTGAACGTCGTTTCCGCTGCTATCGAAATCCCGTCTGTGGAAACCTACAAACTCGCAGCATTCTTTACGCCACTTGGATTTGTGATAAAGCTCCCCGGTTACGGCGGTGGATACTTCGTATCCCAGGACTGGGGGCGAATTGCGCTGCAATGGTGCATTCTCGTGTCCATGGCACTCATCGCATTGCGTGCCGCGGAAATCATCTTTGTGCGAAGACGGATGCAAGACCGGTGATTGCTGGCCATTTCGCACCAACCGCTGCGCTCTGGCGGCGAGACCTGATGCGCACCATGCGCAAACGGCGAACCGCCGTGTTTCTCATGCTCTATGTCGGCTTGCTCACTATAACAATTCTTTCAAGTTGGCCGTCGCGAAACTTGACACCGTACGCGGTCCAATCGTACGCGGAAGCCTCGCTCCTCATGTTCGTCATGTTTTCGTACGTGTGGGTCGCGACGATTATGCCGCCGTATGGGGCGACCGCGCTCACGCAAGAGCACGAACGTGAAACCATGGAAACGCTTTCGTTGACGCTCGTGCCACCGTGGGGTGTCGTATTGGGGAAATGGGGCGCGCACACCGGTCTCTTTATTCTAGTATTGCTCGCTGCGATGCCCATCATGGCTGCTGTCACGTTCTTCACCATCGGCATCGAAGTACAGACGTTTGTGGCGTTGGTTGGACTCATCGCCAGTACGAGCATCACCTGTGTCGCTATTGGCGTCGCATTCTCGTCGATCACCAAGAGTTCAAAAGCCGCCGTCATTTTCAGCTACGTCGGCGTTGCGTTGATGATGGGCTTGCACATCCTCATGTTCGCGGCGGTCGTCGAGTTGTTTTTTGGATTGGACAGTGCTTTCGGGATGAATACAGACAAAATATTCAAGCTTTTGACCACGTATTTCACGCCCATTGGTGCCACATTCCACATCTTAGAAGGATCACTCCAGTGGTCCGATTACTTTGGCGCACAGTTATACCTCGGATGCGTTTCGCTCCTCTCGTTTACGTTCGCCTCGTGGCGCTTTTTCCGGCTCAACAAACGAGGGCTATTTTCTCGGCGCATCCCCAAAAATGCTATCAAGAAACCTGGTAAAACGAAGAAACGCTCCCTTCGGCCGATGCGCCCAATCGGGGATCGACAAAACGCGTGGTATGCACTCGAGGCAAAATTCGGAACACTCACACGTGGCCGGGTTCGCTGGGGTGTCTTCTTGGGTGGTACATTCGTATTTGGGCTCATCGCCCTCGGCTTCCTGATGATGTATATGCGTGAGCCCTACGATAGCGTCGGCACGGAATATGTGGAAGCCTGGGCCGGTGTAATTCTCGTGTCGATGGCTATGGTCGTTCCCGGTATAGCCGCCAACACGTTTACCCGCGAATTCGATGGCGCTCGTATGGATCTGTTGCGCGGTACACTACTCACGCCGCGTGATTACGTTCTCGGCAGTATCCGTAGCACTCTGTACTCGATCGTGCCGCTGTTGCTTGCAATCTTAGTCGCAACCCTGATTTTGTCTCCCATATTTGCGGGCAAACCGCAGTGCTACCGAGCGCTGATAAGGGGATTCGGATATGCTGGCACCACCATTCTCTTGGCAAACTCAATTGGTGTCGCGGCCGGAACCCTGACCCGGCGGACCGCAACCGCACTGATGCTGGCGTACGGGTCCGTGTTCTTCGCTTTTCTCGGCTTTTGGATCTTCGCTTACTACGCGGGTGAGGTCGTCGAATGGCTGACCAGCCGTTCAGGCGGATACCAATACCAGAGCTCTTCAAGGACTTCGACGCTAACGGAATTGGCCGCTGTTAGCTCCCCCTTAATTGCGTATTTCGACAACCTCAACGAAGCCCGGCGAACCGATTTCATCTCCGCGTATTGGCTCCAAAGCCTTGCATTGGGTTGCGCGTATTCCGTGGCATTCGTACTAGCAGCAATCGTCGGATTCCGTACGCGAATGACGCGCGATGCTTAGACGAATCATGGCGTTAATTACGCTCGCACTCGTGGTGGGTTGTGGGCCAGAAACACCCGAAGTCGTTGTATACACGGCTTTGGACGAAATGTATTCCAAACCGATCCTGGACGCGTTCGAAGCAAAGACCGGGATTCACGTGCGCGCGCTGTACGACACGGAAGCGTCCAAGACGACCGGCCTGGTCGCGCGCCTGATGGCGGAGCGTAGCCGCCCGCGCGCCGACGTTTTTTGGAACAACGAAATTGCGCAAACCATCTTGCTCAAGAACGCCGATGCGCTCGAGTCGTACCAATCGCCAAGTGCTGCGAGTATTCCCGAATCGTATAAGGACAGGGATCACTTCTGGACTGGATTCGCGGCACGCGCAAGGGTCATCATCTACAATACTGACCTTACGGACCATCCGCCGCTAACCTTAGCAGCGTTCACGGACCCAAAGTGGAAGGGCAAACTCGCCATCGCGAAACCATTGTTCGGCACCACTGCGACCCATGCCGCCGCGTTGTTCAGCACGTGGGGTGACGAACGTGCACGTGCATTCCTCGAAGCGGTTCGCGCAAACGATGTCGCCATCCTCGCCGGAAATGCAACCGTGCGTGATCGGGTCGCCGCCGGTGAATTTGCCGCTGGACTCACGGATACCGACGACGCCAACGGTGCTATCGAAGACGGCAAGCCGGTCCTTTGGCATTTCCTGGATCAAGCCGCGGATGAAGCGGGTACGCTCGTGATTCCAAACACGGTGTCGCTCGTTCGTGGTGCGCCCAATGCCGACGCCGGTAGGCTGCTCCTCGACTACTTACTCAGCCCCGAAGTTGAACTACGCCTCGCACAAGGGCGATCGATTCAAATCCCGCTCAATCCAGATGTGGCCAAAGTCGATAAGACGCCGAAACTCGACGACATCCGTACGATGCGAGTGGACTGGGATGCGGTCGCGGAGGCATTGCCACGCGCTTCAGCGTTCGCAAAAGAGACGTTTGTCCGATAGTCATGAACGAATCGCGTCATCTCTCACGTTATCTCGCCATCCTGACGCTTAGCGCTGTTGGTTTGGTCTTGATACTCCCGGTTGTCGCGGTGTATCAACGTGCAATCTTGACCAGCACTGGCGCTGACTTCGATGCGATTTTTCAATTCGGTCGGCAAGCGCCGTTACTCGCGCGATCAATCGCGGTCGCGGGTGGCGCGGCAGTACTCGCATTGATACTGGGTGTTTGGGTCGGGATCGCCGTTACACGAGCACATCGCATCGTAAAGATCGCGATTGGTTTCGCTGCGGGCATGTCCTTGCTGACGCCTCCCTACGTCTTCGCAATCGCGTGGATCGATCTCTGGGGTCCGGTCGGCTGGTTATACCACTGGGCTCCAGAAGAGACCGCGCTACTCGGTGTCGCCGTGTATAGCTTGCCTGGTGCCGCGATCGCCTTGGCCGCCGCGTACTATCCCATCATTGCCATCGCGGCGTACATTGCGCTGCGCCGCGTCGATCAGCGCTGGAAGGAGGCAGCGTCAATAGCCGGTCAATACCATTCGTACGTTAGAGAAATCGCGCTTCCTGCGATCATCTCGCCAATTGCAGCAGGCTTTATCGTCGTGTTTCTGTTAGCGCTCTACGATTTTCCCGTCCACTCGCTACTTCAAGTGAACACCTACCTCATCGAAATTCACGCCGCAAGTGAATACCATAATTACAGCGCCGCCGTATTACTGAGCATTCCACTCGTCATCATCTCGGGAGTGTTTCTCATTGCGGCGCGCACGCTGATCCGGAACAGAGGAATCTACACGGATGCCGGAATCATGAATGACGAGCCGAACTCGTTCCGCCTAGGGCTTGTTGGTTCAGGATGTCTGGTTGTCACGCTTGCAAGCATTTTCCCAATGGTGGTTGTGGCCTCTCGCGCGATGCCACCGGCTACGTTTTTGCGTCTGTTCGAGACCGCGGGACAAGAACTCGGAAGCAGTCTAATCCTCGCGTTCATTGCTGCCACCTTGATTACAGGGCTGGGGACAATCTCATCCCTTGCGTTCACAAACGCTCGATCACGCGCAGCGGTTGATGTTGTATCCGCGATTCCATTTCTCATCTCAGGGCCACTTCTCGGCCTCGGAATGATCGCGGTGTATAACCGCCCGGGGCCGGCTGGCATGGTCTACGATTCGGCCGCGATTCTGCTTTTGGCATGGGCGGCGCGGTTTGGATTCGTCGCCCAGTGGGGGATAGGCGCTGGTGTGCGTGGCCAAGCGCCCAGTGGACGTGAGGCCGCGCGCGTGGCAGGGGTCTCGTGGCTACGCATGCAATTCGCCGTCGTAATTGCCCAAGCGAGACCCTATATAGCGATGGTTTGGGGCGCTACATTCGTCCTGACGTTTCGTGAGATTGATACGGCTGTTCTTGTCGCGCCACCGGGCCTTACGCTAGCTTCCGTGCGTTTGTTCACGTTGATGCACTACGGCCCGGACGGATATGTAATGGCGATGGCGTTGACCATGTCTGCGGTTATGATTACGGTGGGCGCATCGACCTACTGTTTGTTCGCGCAGTGGAAGCGGATAACCGATGCACGCCCTTGAGCTCAGAAATATTAGTAAGAAATTTGACGGCATCATTGCTGTCGAATCTTTCTCATTGACCCTATCGACGGGCGCGGCGGTCTGCCTGTTCGGTCCTTCTGGTTCGGGGAAAACGACGTTGCTTCGTTTGATCGCCGGACTTGAACGCCCTGATACGGGCGAAGTCCTGATCGCTGGCCATTCCGTGGCAGGAAATAACACGTGGATAGAACCCGGCGACCGAGGCCTCAACATGGTATTCCAAGACCTCGCGCTATGGCCGCATATGCGCGCGATCAAACACCTCGATTTCGTACTGTGTGGCCGCGATATGTCAAAGGCCGAGCGCAACGAAAAAGCAACACGTCACTTGAAACAGGTTGATCTTGAATCGAATTTGCAGAAATATCCGCACGAGATGTCAGGCGGCGAACAACAACGTCTCGCTATTGCAAGAGCACTAGCAACGGACCCGAAACTCCTGCTATTGGATGAACCGTTCGCCCATCTCGATAGACGGCGCAGCGATCACATCGCCAATCACATCCGCGCGCGCATGAAACAAGATGGGCTCAGCGTAATCATGGCCAGCCATGACGAACGCGATGCCGAGCGACTGGGCGCGACTCTAATTCCAATGTTCGCCCCATAGGGATCGTAACGCACGCGCTTCGGAAGCGCACTATCGCGCACCCCATTCGAAGGCGTAGATGGACGTGACAAACGACGGTCTAACCAATTCTTTACCATCTTTATCGTATGCATTGAATCGGGTAGGATGTGCGACTTCTACGCCCAGAAATCATAAGAACTAACGGAGATACGGCACGAAATGGCGACCATCAATTCCCATTACGACAAACTGCAAGCGGGCTACCTATTCCCTGAAATCGGACGTCGGACTCGCGAATTTCTTGAAGCCAATCCGAATGCCGACATTATGCGTCTCGGTATCGGCGATACGACCGAGCCCTTGACGCCTACCGTCATTGCGGGATTGCATTCAGCAGTCGACAAACTAGCGGTCTCAAAAACTTACTCCGGCTACGGCGATTCCGAAGGGATCCCCGAACTACGCGAAGCGCTCGTCGCCCGATATGCCGCGTACGGAGCCACCGTGGGTGCTGACGATATCTGGGTGAGCGATGGCGCAAAGCCCGATTCCGCCAATATCCAATCCATCTTCGGCCAGGACAACGTCGTGGCATTTCAAGACCCGGCCTATCCGGTATACGTGGACAGTAACGTAATCGGAGGCCGATCCGGCGAGGGCAAAGATGGCCAATATCAAGGCCTCGTCTACATGCCCTGCCGCGCTGAGAATGGTTTCTTTCCCGAGTTGCCAAACCAAAAAGTCGATCTCATTTATCTATGCAGTCCCAACAATCCGACGGGTGCAGTTGCGACTCACGATCAGCTCAAAGCATTCGTCGACTACGCGAACGCAAACGGGGCAGTGATCATTTTCGATAGCGCCTACGCTGCTTACATATCCGATTCAAGTCTGCCGAGAAGCATTTACGAAATTGACGGCGCGCATTCCTGTGCGATTGAAATTAGCAGCTTCTCAAAAGAGGCCGGATTTACCGGCGTTCGTTTGGGATGGACCATTGTGCCGCAAGCACTGCGTTGCGAAAACGCAGAACCCGGCAAACTGAACGCCATGTGGCGTCGACGGCAGAACACGATGTTTAACGGCGCGTCGAAT
>JAJDAB010000642.1 GCA_029262095.1 Candidatus Hydrogenedentota bacterium | reverse complement strand
AAGATTTGGCGTGTGGGTCTTATGGGCCACGCGTCGAATCCGCAGAATGTATTCCAATGCCTTGCTGCGATGGAAGACGTGCTCGCGGATATGGGCGCATCCATCAAATCGGGCATAGCGCTGCCTGCCGCGCATGCCGTGTACAACGCGTAACGTTGCGCAATCAATCACAAATCTGCGCCCGGGCAGTCGTATGGTAAAAGGCATTGCCGCGATCAGCGATGGAACCGGCCACTTCTCCATCGATGAGATCGAAGTGTCCGACCCTGAGGCGGGTGAAGTTCTCGTCCGCATGAAGGCGGCCGGCGTATGCCACACTGATTTCGACAGCATGTCGATCAGCGGCAGGCAAGTGATGGGGCATGAGGGAGCTGGCGTCGTTGAAGCCGTAGGCGCCGACGTGAAAGATGTAAATCCTGGCGATCACGTCGTACTCAATTGGGCCATCCCGTGTGGCCACTGCTTTCAATGTAAACTGGGCAACGAAGTACTCTGCGAAGATCACCCCGAAGTGGCTGCGAGTCGCACCAAGTACAACGGCGAGTCCATCGCACGAATGTTCCGGCTAGGTACGATGTCGGCCTTCACCGTCGTGCGCACCGAAGCAGTCACAGTCATTGACCCGACCATTCCGTTCACATCGGCGAGCATTGTGGGTTGCGGCGTCATGACCGGCGTGGGTTCCGTGTTGAACGCTGCGCGGGTTACCCCCGGTGCCTCAGTTGTGGTCCTCGGTACTGGCGGCGTAGGACTGAATGTCATTCAAGGTGCGCGAATCGCCGGTGCAACTCCGATCATCGCGGTTGATGTGAATCCGACCCGTCTGGAAATGGCGAAGGTATACGGGGCAACAGAGACCATACTCGCCGACCCGGGCGATGTCGGTCTGATGTCAGCTGCGCAGCAAGTGAAAGCGCTCACAGATGGGCGGGGTGCGGACTACGCATTTGAGTGCACCGCTGTACCGGAGCTAGGCGCCGCGCCCTTGGCCATGGTCCGCAACGCAGGCACGGCCATCCAAGTCAGCGGGATCGAACAAGAAATAACGATCGACATGAACCTCTTCGAATGGGATAAAGTGTATCTCAATCCACTCTACGGCAAGTGCAAACCGACTATCGATTTCCCGAAGTTGTTGAACCTATACAAGAATGGTGACCTATTGTTAGACGAGTTGGTTACGCGAACCTATCGGCTTGACGAGTTGGGCCAAGCGTTCGACGATATGCACAAGGGCATCAATGCCAAGGGCGTGCTGCTATTCGATTGAATAGCTGGATTGATTGATTCTATGACACGATTTCCACATATGGAACTCTCGGACCCCCGATACGAGTTCGACAATCTCCGATTTATGACCGTCAGGAGTCCCGCGATGAACGGGCGCGGTGATATCACTATCTTCGTGCCGCCGGGTTGTGAGAACGAACGAGACCTGCCCGTCCACATGCTCTTACACGGGGTATACGGTAGTCACTGGGCTTGGGCGATGAATGGCGGCGCGCATCAGACTGCGAACCGCCTCATTCAACAAGGCGAGATCAAACCCATGATCCTCGCGATGCCTTCTGATGGACTTTGGGCGGATGGATCGGGATATCTTCCGCTGCATCACGCGAACTACGAACGTTGGATCGTTGAAGATGTCCGCGACGCAGTCGTTGAAGGTCTGCCATCCGCTGGCGACGAATCGAAATGGTGTATCGCGGGCCTGTCGATGGGCGGCTATGGCGCATTGCGGCTTGGTGCAAAATACCCTCATCTATTCACGGCGATTTCAGGCCATTCCTCCATCACGCATTACAATCAGCTCCCAAAATTTGTCGACGATTCGATCGAACTATATGAACCGCAGGACGAAAACGACGTGGATGCCGCACACTGGATGATTCAGAACAAAGATTTGCTGCCCCCGCTTCGCTTCGATTGCGGCAAAGACGACCTGCTGATCGAAGAAAACCGCATACTCCATCGACGCTTAGACCAACACGGTATCGGTCATGATTACAGCGAATTTGAAGGCGGCCACACCTGGGACTATTGGGCGTTGCACATCGAGGACACATTTCGATTCTTCGATTCCGTGAGCTGAACGCACTGAGTTCATATCAGCGCCCAAATCAGAAGACATTGCGGTACGCGACCTCGCGGTAGAAGATGCCCGTGATCTAGCCGCACTATTCCAGAGTTGTTACGGTGATTCGTATGGAACGGCCTTGTTCTACGACGTTAACGCGCTGGTCGAGGCGATTACTAGCGGGGCATTACGCTCGGTTGTCGTCACAAAGGACGATCATCTAGTCGGGCACATGGGAATCACCATTCGACACCCCGGAACACTCGTCTGCGAAACCGGCAACACCGTTGTCCACCCAGAAGCGCGGGGGAGAGGGCTACTGATGATGCTGGCCGTCGCCCTACAAGAGCGCGTCCAGCGCGAGGGGTTCGTAGGCTACGTGCATTATCCGACCACGGCGCACGAGATTATGCAACGCGCATCCGTGGCGCGCGGCGGTCAGGAAACGGGCGTGATGTTGGCCTATGTCGCAGCGGATACGGAGTACGAAGCGATCGAACGGAATCCAGGCCGCCTTGCAGCGACGGTCGTGTACCAACCCATCGGACCGATGCCGCACCGCGTTGTCATTCTGCCGAATCGGTACAGAATCCTTTTGCAAGAGATTTACGACAGTCTAGGAATCGAACGTTCTCAAGGCGCAAGCGCTGATGGTGCTTCGTACACACGTGGTTCGGAAGTTGAGTCGACGTACAACGAGCGCCGATCATCCCTGCATGTTTTTGCGTGCGCCCCGTCCCCGGATATCGCCGCGACCGTGCGCGATCGCATCCAAAAAGATCAGCCGGTTGTCACCTATCTCGATTTGCCCTTAGATGACCCCAAAATCGATGGCACGGTAGCGGCAGTACGGCGCGAAGGATTTCACTTTTGTGCGTTGTTGCCCGACTTTGCCCACACCGATGTCCTGAGGCTGCAAGCGCTGCATGATCCCGGTCCGCAAGACTTCGCTCCCGATCTCGCGAACGAAGATGCACAGCGGATTTGCGCCTACATACGAAATGATGCGCCGCTACCGTCAGGGGCAGACTAGGCCGCTACGACTTCCCGCATAATGACGACCTCGGGCGCACCAGCAATGAGGCCGGCAATCTTCGCTCCGAACGCCTTATAGTGATCAGACTCCGAATGCAGGCCAAGCGCTTCCTTGTCCTGATAGCGCTCCATGATGACCGCCATGTTGGGTGCCTTCTTCGAAAAGCTCAGCGAATACAAGAAGTTGCCCTCTTCTGTCGCGACGCCTGCCGCGATTTCTTTGAATGCCTCGGAAAACTCGTCCGCTTTGCCGTCTTGAAGGGGGATTTTTGCGATGACTGAAATCATGTGAATGGCTCCGTCTGTGATTGATGGTCGTTTCGGCGATTGCTCGAAACAGACTACCTTGCAAAAATTGGAGGCTCAAAATCAACAGCGTATCCACAACCATCTCAATGCCGAGGGCGTCCAATGTCCTGTAACTCACGACCAAGCGCCCGAGTCGATAAGAACTAAGCGGGATTGCGCTCGTAAAGTGAGGTCGAAAACACCGCCAACGCTCTGATTCGAATCCGATTCGGCGAATTCGGTATGATCAGAGGTTCATGTGTTCCAACGCAGGTATTGGATGGAATTGGCGCCGTCACTGTAAAGAGCGCTGGATTCTGGTAACCAATGGGCGTATTCGAGCCACTTGAGATAAGAATACCCGCAGTATTCCTCAGTTTCGTCGAGCGCCGTGGCCTATCGCATCTGAAGAGCAGTTTCAATAATGAACGTCCCA
>JAJDAB010000641.1 GCA_029262095.1 Candidatus Hydrogenedentota bacterium | reverse complement strand
CGGCCTTTTTCACTTTTTTTGCCGTACCCAAATTGTGTTACCGACAAAACATGATCCGCACCAGCTCGTTAGGCAGATGCTACTCGAACGGCATGACGATTTGACGAGTTGTTGGGCCAGAAAACTAATTTTCGCACCTGTTTGTCGAACATCTAATGAGCCCATAAATGGGCCCGGGCAGTCCATTTCTCAGTGTGCAGTGAAAACCCCATACTCTTGAATGTGTTATGATTCTTGAACTCATGGTTGCTGAGCTAATTGGCGGCGACATATGATGTAACTCTAATTGGGGGAAGCTGGCCAGGTATGAAACAGCAGCAGTCGCGATTCCCGGGTACACCGGATCCGAATTGTAGAGCGATACTGACGGTACTCGGGTCCCCAACACTGACTGTATCGGGTAGCCGGATACTTCAAGGCAAACGAAAGTCGCTGGCTCTCGTTTCATACCTTGCGCTGACCCAACAACAAAGTGTGACACGCGAGCATCTCGCGGGCTTGCTTTGGGGCGGTTCGCCCGACCGGCAAGCGCGTGCATCGTTGCGCCAGGTCCTTTCCGAGATTCGCCATGCAATTGGTCCGAGTGGTTCGGAATTTCTAGCCTTCGAAGGCGACGCCGTCATCCTCGACAGCGTTTCGTTCAACGTGGACATCATCGAGATCGCAGAATGTCTCGAGAGCGGCGAACTACCAGATGTATTGCTTACGAACCCGAACATTTCGGACAACATCCTGCATAGTTTCGACGACTTATGCGAGGACTACACGAGTTGGTTGTTGGAATTTCGCAGTCGTTTTCGTGAGCGTATTTCGCGAGGCCTTCGCGGGAAATACGCATCTGACACTTTGTCACGAGAGGCGCGGCGATCAATGGCCGAATTTGCGACCCTTTTCGATCCACTGAACGAGGAAGCATATCGTGTGAGCATGGCCTTGGCGGCCGAGGACGGAAATGTTGGGAATGCGCTACAAACTTACGCCAGGCTCTACGAAGTGTTGGATGAGAAACTCGGTATGGAGCCCTCGGCGCTGACCCAGGATTTGGTCGTCAAGATCAAAACAGGGCATTTCGACGGCGTTCAAACGGAAGCGGAGGTCCGAAACGGTCCCGCCGTGGCGGCTGTTAACGGCGGTGGACTAGCAACCGGTAAGGCCGCCGGGATACCCATCGTCGCGGTGTTTCCATTTCGGTCATTGGGGCCGGACACAGTACCGGTTTTTTTCTCAAGAGGGATCGTCGAGGACACGGTTTGCATGTTGGCAACGATGCGTGAGCCAAGAGTCATATCCAGCAATTCCACACGCGACCTAACGGTCGACGCGGAACGCCGGGACGAAGTACTGAAAACGCTGGGTGCCGACTATTTCCTATCCGGTACGATCCGTAAGGCGGGTGACAATCACCATCTTTCGGTCCAGCTGACTGATACACGCAGTGGCTTCGTGGAATGGGCACAGATGTACGATTGTCTGGAAGAAGACTTGTTCGATGTTCAAACCAACCTTGCGCAAAACATCGCACAGAAGCTCATTCCGTCTCTGCGCTTCGCGGAGTTGAAACACGCCAAAAGAAGTCATCCGCGCGATCTCTCCGCCTATCACCTGATGCTGGTAGCTCGCGACCTCGCCTTCCGCTTGGAACGGATGTCGTTCGAGAAAGCAGGCGAGTTGTTGAAATTGGCTGCGGAAAAGGATCCCGATTTCTCAGCGACCTTTCTTGCGATGGCGGACTGGTTCAGCGTGCGATTGGGTCAGGGATGGTCGGAATCCCCGCGGGAGGACCAAGCCCAGCTTGAGAAGATGGCGAACACCGCGTTCCGTCTCAATGCCGATAATGGGCGGGCGTTGGCGATGCTGGGCCACAGTCAAACGATTCGCCAGCGCAAATACCAAGAGGCCCAAGTATTGTTTGAAAGGGCCATTGAGTGTTCTCCAAACGATGCGGAGACGTTGATGTGGAGCAGTCCCACCCTGTCGTTCATCGGTCAGACGGATGAAGCGATCAAGCGGGCGGAGGAGGCGATAGCCCTGTCGCCGAGTGATCCATTCCTGTTCCGTTACGAGCACTTTCTCAGCATTGCGCATTACGCGGCGGGTGATTACTCGGCATCGGCCTATTGGGGTCTCAGTTCCTATCAGCGCAATCCCCACTATACCTCGAACCTGCGCATGACAGCGGCGTCGATGGCGGCGATCGGCAACATGAAGGACTCCAAGGAGTTCGCGCACGAGATGACAAGACACGAACCTGACTTCACGGTCGGGAGTTTTCTGACCCACCAACCGTTTCGCGACCAGCGTGTCGGCCAAGAATATGCCCGGCATCTCCTGAAGGCGGGGCTGAAGGAATAGGTCATTCGGGAGGATGCCGCTCTACTGATTCCTGCGCCTTGACGCCCGTATGACGCTGCCATCACGCGCGTGCGCGATGCTGGCTTCCGATAGGAATTCTTAACCAGAAAACCAACAGGACAGGAGGGCAGGATGTACGGATTCAAAGACGGTGGTGTCGACGGGGGTGTCGATGGTGGTGTGGACGGCGGCGTATCGCTCGGCCCGCTGAGCAGCGTGTTCGGTGGCCTTGGCGCTGGCGCCGTCACTGTTCCCTTCGGGGATCCCCTGACGTTGGGGGGGAAGGAGTTTTTCGAGATTCGAGGCGACGAATTTCCCGATTCAGCCTGGGCGCCGCACCTCCGCGCGCAGCTCGTGCTGGCGGAATTCGCCGCCGAGGATTGGAGGACGGGGCTCGAGTGTAGAAGTTATGAAGACCGTCTCAAGGAAGGGGAAGGCGAGCTCACCGGGGAACTACGAGAACTGGCGAGAATGCGCAACAATGATCGATCCGTTCGGGCAAGCGAAATCATGGCGCAGGTCGGCAAGTCCGAACTGTACTGGTCGAATTTGTTGATGATCGGTGCCGGCAACAGGCCGCACACTGCTGCCTTGGTATCGACGGCGATGGTTGTCGGCAGTCTCGTCGGCATGTTCTTCAAGCACAAGTGGAAACGCCCGCGCCCGGTCCAGGTCTTCCCGGCAATCATGCCGATGATCCCGACCCCGGCGCATCCAGCCTACCCAAGCGGGCATGCTCTGCAGGCCTACCTGGTTACCCATCTCGTCGCTGCGGCGCTGCCGGGTGGCGATGAACACCCGATGCACGCCTACATGATAGCGCTCGCCACACGGATCGCGGTGAATCGCGAAATCGCCGGCGTTCACTTTCCCTCGGATAAGGACGAAAGCGTGCACTTAGCGGAGCAGGTTTTCACCAAGTATCTCGAAAAGCTCGAAAGCGTTAGAGAGATCGTCAAGGCCGCAAAGAAAGAATGGGATTTCCAACCGGAGCCCAAGCTGGTGCAAAGCGAGGTGTTCCTAGATGCCCCGGATTTCCCGGAGCGGGTCGCGATTGCGGTCTCGAAACGCCAAGGCGGCGAGTAAAATCGATTTCAACCCGGGATCAAGAGGGAGCCAAATTGGCGGCGGCGGCGTACGGAACAAACCCTCCAGGCCCGCCAGTTCCGAGGTCCCGGTTATCGAAAATCCGTCGTCACCGGAAAATCGTCATTGAAAATGTGAGGGTGACATCATGCCCCGAGATAACGAAGTAAACGGCGGTGCGATACCGGGCTCGAAACTCGTCCAAAAGTTCCAGGGCGCGGCATACAGGAATTCGCGACTGACACTGCCGGATGCAGCCCAATCGGGTATCGTCTTTGATCGGACAATCGATCTTTCCAGATGGATAACCACGGCCTGGCCGGTTCGCGATCAGCAGGGTCGCGGCACCTGCGTTGCGTTTGCCGCTGCGGCCTGCGTGGAGCTTCTTGAGGCAAAGGGTCGTTCGGCGGTCGAGAAGCTTTCGCCGCACTACCTTTATTATTGTATGCGCGAGAAGGCTAAGTACGAGCCTAATCCGTTGCCGTTGAACTACAACAGCGGCGCGACAAAGTTGTGGCAGGCCAAGGGTGTCTTGCGCGATTTGGGCATTTGCACGGAAGAGTGGGCACCCTACGAGGCGGCGGGGGCGCCATCGCCGGGTGCGGAGGCGGATGCGATCACGCGAAAACGTGCTACCGCGGAATACTGGGATTACAGGGCACATGGGCCGGTAAACTTCTACAAGTCGAAACGCCTTTACGACGAGTTGCGTGCGGGTCGCCCGGTCGCCGTTGGCCTTCCCACATTTTCGTTCGGATCGCGATTTGGAAGGAGCAACTGGAGTTCGGCCCGAGCGAGATCCATGGGCATCGTCTTTGGGCCCACCGACAGAGAAAACATTGATCGCAACGCATGGGTGGTTTCTGGCCACGTCGTCTGCCTGATGGGCTTTACGCCGGATGCGAACGCCGGTGGCGGTGGCTGGTTTATTTTTCGCAACAGCTGGGGTAGGAGGTTTGGCCAGGACGTGCAGCCGCCACGGCGAGGTTCCGTGAACTCGGTGCCGGCCATACCGAACAAGGGCTACGGTGCCCTGACGGTCCGCCACATCGATGATTTCTGCTGGGAGTATCTCAGCCTGAATTAGCAGCGCACTTCGGGTCGATTGGGTCATTCCCGGCAGTGCGACTGGGCCGAGTCACAAAAAGTGGCGCGGCCCTTCTTCTTGGGCAGTGTTTGCCTGCTCTCCCTTGACGCCACCTTGACGCTCGCGCTGACGCGACACTGACACTCGCTTCACAGCGGTTGAAGGAAGATACCTCCGATCTTTCGATGCGCCCGGGCAATTGCTTCGCGGCCAAGCGAAAAAAGGGCATGGGGGTATAAAAATGGATTTCTTGAATGCCGTTCTCGCCTTTGCGCTGAGCATGGTCGTCTTTTCGACCATCGTTCTGCTACTCGTCGAAATACTGCAGTCCGCACTCGCCGACCGTGAGACGGGGCTACGGACAATGTTGAGCGCCTACTTCGGCAAGATGTTCGGCAAAGTATTCGATTCCGAAAGTGTCAATATCGGCGTCGAATCCGAAACCCAGCATCAAGACGCAACCAGAAAATCTCTCAAGCAAGATTTCCTTGACGTTTTGACACGAGTTGCCGATCCGGGAGATGCGACGCTTCGAAAGTGGTATGCGCGGTTCGGTACCCTGCGCGCGCCGAAATCGGCGCGGCGCATTTCGGTGGGCGAGTTCGTGCGACGCTTGGCGCGCACCAAGGTTGGCGCGGAGCTCGCTAAGAGGAGCAAAGCTGGGGGTGACGCTGCCGCTATTGAAGCGGTCATCCACAAGCTAGTGCATGAATTTGTCGATCACGCGACCAGGGCGCGGCGGGAGTATTTGCAGAATGCTCGCGGTCTCTCGGTCGCTGTCGCCATCATTCTCGCGGTCGTCGCCAATATCGACGCTTGGCGACTGTTCAATCAGTTCCTGAACATGCCAAGCGTTGCCGAATCGCTTCTTGCGGTTGATGCCAAGGTCATCGCCGAAATGAAGGCCGTGCAAGTTCTGCGGAGTAAGGCATACCAGCAGGTCGCGGACACCACGACCGACAGTGAGAAAGCGACCGCGGGGCAGGGGCTCAATAATGTGCGCAAGAAGGTCGACGAGCTCACGAAAAAGGGCCTGGCGATCGGCGATGGCTATTTCCCAAGCTGCACGGCGAAAAGCGCTAGCCCCGTATGCAAAC
>JAJDAB010000640.1 GCA_029262095.1 Candidatus Hydrogenedentota bacterium | reverse complement strand
TGTGTAAACGGCGGCGATGTCGAATCCTTCTGCTTCGAGTTGCGCGGCGAGGACGGTTGCCATTGCACCACCAATGCTGTGCCCCGTTAGCCAAAGCGCCTTATCTCCGACGTTGGCGTCGAAGAACGCGGCGAGCACATCATCCCAGACCGTTTGCACCCCTTTGTGAATGCCCTCGCTAACACGTCCGCCGTAACCTGGCACCTGTGAATACGGAATCACCTCCATCCAACGGTCTGGTTCCTGGTAACCACGCATCGCGACCACAACATCCGTTTCGTTTGATGCTACATATCCTTCCACCTGTCCTTGCTCGATGGCACGTATGAACGGAAAGTTATCTCGCAGCGCAGGCATATCTGGAAATCGTCGGGCGATGTCTCGACGGTCCGGAGCCGGGCCCATTCCATAGGCCAGTTTCGCCAGCCGGGCGATTGGGAGCACGTTTTGTGCCTCCTGGCCTTGTGTATCGAGCGAAAACATCGAGTTGGAAACGGAGTTCGGCGCGATCATGGCTTGCTCCCTACTTTTGAGCATTCGGTGTATCGTACGTTGGACGCCATAGGCGGTGATTTCGTTGCATTCAATCACGGTTAGCGTTGGCGTGCTATACCATAGCGTTAGCAGTCTTCTGATTCTGGAGGCGCCTATGTCTGACGAACACGATATGCTTCCACCTCCGGTGCCCGCAAAACGGGGTAGCGCGCAGGAAGACGCAGTTGCCACGGTTATCCCCTATCGCAATCCGATGGCGCTCGCCGCGTACTACATGGGTATATTCTCCATTATCCCGGGGATCGGCATCGTCTTGGGTCCGGCCGCGTTTGTGTGTGGCATCTTGGGCCTTCGGCACGCCGCTAGGCAGGAAGGATCGCACGGTCGCGCGCATGCTGCGATTGGGATTGGGTGTGGTGGTCTATTCTTCCTCGCCAACGCAATCGGGCTAGTCGCCATCATTGCGGCGGTAATGTCGATTCCGTTTGATTGAGATTATGAGAGACGCTGACCGAATGCGCTTTCTTGTCCCTGAACTCTTTGCGATAATAATACGGTTGGCCCGACCGCACACCTTGGAGGGGTGTCAACCACCGTTACGGCGCAATGGATTGCGTGAGTTCGACGAGTCTATTTCCATGGATTAGGAGTAAGGATGCTCGCTCTCTTAAAGAAAAATGATTTGAAGGCAAGAATCCTGATTTTTGTGTTCTTGTTTCCACTGGCTGCTAGTCAAACGGCCTGGCCGCAAGATGGACCTGTTCGGGACGAAGTCATCGCCCATCGTTCTGAATTGCGGATGAGCGCGTATCTCACCGCGAGTATGGTGAAGCGGGTTGCTGCAGAACGGAAGTATCGCCGTGATGCGGTGCGTAAGGCATTCCGGTTCGGTGTCACGAAAGTATTCCTCGAAGTGTCTCGGGGCGGGACGGTCCTGACGGAGGATGAACTTATCCTGGTGCGCGACCATTTCGAATCTGAGGGGATCACGACGGCGGCCGGAATCGCCACCGTCCCTGGAGGTGACATTGGCGTACGTCAGGAAGGTCCACTGGGCTGGTTCAACTGGCAGAATCCCAAGACACGCGCTGATCTTGAACCAATTGTCCGGATGGCGGCGAGGGTATTCAATGAGTTTGTTATCGACGACTTTTTGTGCACCGGCGACGTAAGCGAGGAGTCGGTCGCTGCGCGTGGTGATCGATCATGGCAGGAGTATCGTCGTGCCTTGATGACCGACCTCGCTTCGACCTTATTCATCGGCCCCGCACGCGAAGAGAATCCCGACATCTCGATGATCATCAAGTACCCGCAATGGTACGACTTGTTTCATCGGTTCGGGTATGACGTTGCGGCGAAATCACCACTGTTCGACAAGGTCTGGATTGGTACGGAGTCGCGTGGGTTTGAGACGCAACGATTCGGATTCATGCCGCCGTACGAGAGCTTTGTGAATTACCGTTGGATCGCGGATGTGGCGGGATCGCGTACCTCCGGCGCGTGGTTCGATCACGGGGATTGTGATGCGAACGATTTTGTCGATCAGGCGTACCAAACGGTCTTGGCGGGTGCGCCGGAGATTACGCTGTTCAACTTTAACAACCTCATGGAAGGGCATCCCGGTCATCTCGCATTTCGCGAACAATACAATCGTTTGGCGGACCTTGCAGGTGTTGTGCGCGACTCCCCTGTAACCGGCGTTGCGGCATACAAACCTCCGAACAGCGATGCGGGACTTGATAACAACATCATCGATCACATCGGTATGTTAGGCGTGCCGATTGTGCCCGTGTCGAGATATCCCGTTGACGCTACCGTTGTTTTTCTACCTACGCAAGCGGCAGCGGACCCACGTATCGCCGATCTGGTTGACGGGAGTCTGAAAAAAGGTGCGCGGGTCATCATGACGCGCGGCTTTTTGTCCGCAATGGGTTCCAATCGCGTCGCCGTGACTTCCGCAAGTCAAGCCGATCTATCGAAAGCGGAAACGATCAGCTTCAATAGTGAACGTATTCCTATTGACCCGCCGCTGAATCTAGCGAAGGGACCGGACTCTGGCGCTGCAGTCTCGCTGCTCACGGCGTTCGACGATGATGGCGCAGTCCCATTCCTGACGAGGGCGACGGTGGGAAATGGCACGGTTCATGTGCTTAACACGTATACATACACGCAAGAGGATTTCGATGCGGTCGGGGAAGTATTACTCGCGCCGCAACCGCTGGGCTTGATGAATATTCCGGACGATTGGGCAGGCACCATTCGCCGAGCATTCATCGAGTCACTGGGGTACGTCTTTAACGCGCCTGCGCGAGTCACATTTCAACCCCTGGGCGATACCGGATGCTTCATCAACAATTATCGAAACGAACCGGCCGCATTCGAAGTGATATTACCGCGCGCACTCGATGGAACTGTTATCGATGGACTCACGGGAAAAGCGATCCCAACAAATGGGCGCGTCATCCGAGGGACACTCGCGCCCCGAGGACGGATTTGGGTGTTCGCGCTGTAAGTGTTTTTCAATTGGTCGCTATTAAGTTCTACGTTTCCAAGCGCTGGAATTACGGCTAGCATGAAACACAGCGAGAGCTACGAGAGTGCCATCCGCTACCTTGAAGAAAACCGAATATGGAAAGCGGCT
>JAJDAB010000639.1 GCA_029262095.1 Candidatus Hydrogenedentota bacterium | reverse complement strand
CGTCGCCGACATCACAGCGCAACGCCACGACCTTGTTCTCATAGGCTTCCAGCGTTTTCTTGGCCCGAGCGTTCTTTTCCTCGTTCGTGCCCCAGATACAGACATCGGCACCTGCTGCGGCCAGGCCTTCAGCAAAACCGAGGCCGATACCGCCGTTGCCGCCTGTGACGAGTGCGGACTTTCCCGTTAAATCGAATGGTTTGAAACTCACGTGACGTCTCCCCGCACTGGATTGGATGGAAAGCGTTGGAGTATAGCAAACGAATCGCGACCCTGCTCTCAAGCCGGGATTGCACCAGACAGCGCAGAACGGCAAGATAGAATCGTATGGACCAAATGGGGCGACTGAAGATATGAAATCAAATACAGTGTTTACGATTAGCGGCGGCGCTAGCGGTATCGGGTTAGCCGCTGGCCGGAAAGTGATTGCTGAGGGCCACCGTGTCGCTATATTGGACGTGAATATGGACGCGGCCCAAGCGGCGTGTGTGGAGTTGGGTGAACATGCCAAGCCGTTCGAACTCGATGTGCGCGATACGGCGGGTTGGGCGCGGGCGCTGGATCAAGTTTGGGCGGAATACGGCGAGGTCGATGTTCACGTGAACAACGCGGGGCTCATTTATACGAAATATGTAAACGACACGACCGACGACGAGATTAGGCATATGGTCGACGTGAATTTTCTCGGGCTCGTGAATGGCTGCCGGGCGGTCGTGCCCCGATTCATTCAGCAGGGTCATGGCCATATCGTGAACATGGGCAGCTATGCTGCATACACCACGTTGACCGGGCAGGCCACCTATTGCGCGACAAAACATGCAGTCCGCGCATTTACGTTTGGGTACGCGCTCGAGCTGCAGGATACGCCAGTTACGTTTTCACTGATTTGCCCCGCAGCGGTCAATTCGCCGATGTGGCAACAACAAATCAACCACGACGCGGCGGCACTGTCGTTTGCGGATACCATCATTGAACCTGAGGTAATCGCAGATGCGATCTACAAGGCCGCCGAAGAACGGCCACGCGAAGTCATGATTCCAAAGTTGAAAGGCGTTGCAGTGAAGATGGTGGGGTCGTTTCCAAACTTTCAAGCGCGCGTGCTGAAGCAACAGTTTCAAAATGGAAAGAAGAAACTCGAACAAATGCGCCGGGAACAGGCCGGGACTCAGTAAATAAAAGCTACGGAAACCGTCACGGTCGGGAAGCGCCAGCTCAGAAATTTTCAAAAGGCTATCTCGTTGCTCGCAACCCGTAGTTTTCTCCACAGATAAACACGGATTGAAACAGATGAGAGGTGAGCGAGGACGGGACGTAAACCCAAATCCGTATTTGTCCACATTGGCGATAGTTCACTCTGCGTGATCTTCGTGTACTTCGTGGTGGATTAATCCAACGTGTCGGCGGCACGTCCATAGATGACTCGAATCCCGTCCCGGAATACTCTATTATCGAATATTCTTGGCCGATTCCGTGGAAAGGACCATCATGGACGAACATCGCGACGTGTGTTGGAGTAAGTTGACGCCGCTGACCTTTATTCAGCGAAATGCGAAAGTATATGCCGAAAAGACCGCCATCGTTCACGGTGATAAGCGGTATACCTACGCCGAATTCGGCGCGCGTATCAACCAGCTGGCGTCGGCGCTTCGTGCTGCGGGGATGAAGAAGGGCGATCGAGTCGCGTTTCTGGTCCCAAACATTCCGCAGATGCTCGAGGCCCATTTCGCGGTACCGCTCGCGGGTGGCGTGTTGGTCGCGATCAATACGCGGCTCAGTCCACGTGAAGTCGCGTACATTCTCGATCACAGTGGCTCAACGTTCCTATTTGCGGATACCGAACTCTCGAACGTTATCGAGCCTAGTATTGGCGAGCTCAAATCGGTCAAACACATCGTGAACATCGACGACGAGGGGATCGCGCCGACATTAGACGGCGCGGATTACGAGGCGTTTCTCGAAACCGGCAGCCCGGACGAACTCGACTGGGTGATCGAAGACGAGATGGAGTTGTTGTGCATCAATTACACGAGCGGCACGACCGGCATGCCCAAAGGAGTGATGTTCTCACATCGCGGCGCGTTTATTAACGCGATCGGCGAAGGTATCGAATCATCGCTCACTGCGGATTCGGTCTACCTGTGGACGTTGCCCATGTTTCATTGCAACGGCTGGTGCTTTACCTGGGGCGTGACGGCGCTGGGTGGAACGCATGTCTGTCTGCGCAAAATCGAACCGAACGTCGTGTGGGATATTGTCGCAAACGAAAACGTTACGCACTTCAACGGCGCGCCGGTCGTTCTCATTGGTCTTGCGAACGCCGAGAATCGACCCAAGAAACTTACTAGCCCTCTAACCGTCACGACCGCTGGCGCGCCACCATCGCCTACGATCATCGCGACGATGCAAGAGTTGGGCGCAAAGATAATTCACGTATATGGCCTGACCGAAACGTACGGCCCCTACACCGTCTGCGCGCCTCAGCCCGGTTGGGCGTCATTGCCATCCGACGAGCGGTCACAGCTCATGGCGCGTCAAGGGGTTCGTTTTGTAGTGGCGGACGGATTGCGTGTTGTGGACGAAGACATGAATGACATTCCCGCTGATGGTGAGGCGATGGGGGAAGTCGTCATGCAGGGAAACATGGTGATGAAGGGGTATTACGACGATCCCGAGGCGACCGCGACGGCATTTCGTGGAGGCTGGTTCCATAGTGGCGATGTTGCTGTGCAACATCCGGACGGCTATATCGAATTGCGCGATCGTAGCAAAGACATCATCATATCCGGCGGCGAAAACATCTCATCCATCGAAGTTGAGCAAGCGCTTTACCGACACGAGGCAGTGTTGGAAGTCGCGGTCATCGGCGTACCACATGAGAAGTGGGGCGAGACGCCCAAAGCATTCGTGACATTGAAAGAAGGGCGAGAAGCAACGGAGAAAGACATCATCGATTTCTGTCGGGACCAGATCGCACATTACAAATGCCCAACATCAATTGAGTTTATCGCATTGCCCAAGACGAGCACGGGCAAGATTCAGAAGTTCGTCCTACGAGACAAAGAATGGGCGGGTCGTGAGACCCGTATCCAAGGAAACTAATCTCCGTCGTGCATTTGAATACGCTAAATTCGAACCGATCGCGCTCGACTGCCCTTATTGCCGTAGCTTTTCTCATTGGCGTTGCGGCATGGGTCCAAGAAACGCCGGCGCAAGTCGTTCCGTCGCCGGATCTCTCTTCGCCACGCGCGACGGTCACCACGTTCTTGTCCGCGATGAACAGCGTACGCGGCGGCGACGCCACCAACCTGGGTGCCGCGGTTTCCTGCCTCAACCTCGAGGGTATTCCAAGCGCAGAACTCGACACCATGGGACCGGAACGAGCCCGCAACCTCTACGAAATACTGGACAACCAAACGGTACATCTCGACGATCTACCCTCAGAGACGGACAATCGCGAACTCGATATTCCGCTGACCCTGGGTGAAAAACGCAAGCTCGAGCTACGCCTATCGAACGACAAGACTTGGCGTTTCAGCAGTAGCACGGTCAACGAAATTCCCGAGCTGTACAACCTACTTCTGCAAGCGCGCGAGGACACAGCGGCTGCGATCGACGAGGAAAAGAAAGTCGATGTTCGCCTCGCTTCGCCCCGTGCCACGATGCGCACGTATCTCGAAGGAATGCAACGGTGGGATGAGGGCGGCATTGAAGATGTATTGCTAACGTTCGATCTGTCCGAGATTCCGGAAGCGTTGCGAAGGGAGCGGGGCGAAGTCGCGGCTGAATTACTCAAAGACATTCTTGACCGGTTCGAATTGGTTGTGTACCAGACGATTCCGGACGCCGCGCAAATCGGCGAAGAAGAATCGTACTCGTATGTGT
>JAJDAB010000638.1 GCA_029262095.1 Candidatus Hydrogenedentota bacterium | reverse complement strand
GCCCCCTTCATAAACGTCCGTCTTCCCAGTGTCATACGAAATTACTCCTATTTCACCAACTGCCATCACGAACACTCGATTGTGACTTCGCTATCAAGCAATTCCCAACCAAATCGCTGTCCAATCGGAGTGACGGTGGCTACACGTCATCAGATTCGGTAAGTATTGCGACTAGTTGATCGATTACTTCAGGCAACCGTTCCGTCACGGTCCGCCACACGATCGCGAGGTCGACATCGAAGTAGCCGTGAATTAAGCGGTTGCGTGTAGCAATCATTTGTCGCCAGGGAATGTTGGGACGGTCCGCACGAAATCCCTCGGACGTCTGAGCAGCGGCTTCTCCAAGAATCTCAAGGGATCGAATTAACAGCGATTGACCTGGAGGATCAGTCGAAAGACCTTCCTGCGTCGTGTTATTGCAATACTCAACGGCCTGCCGCGCAGAGTCCACCATGTGCCGGACCCGATTAAGGTCCGCCTCACTCGACATACTGAATGACAGCGTCCCGGAGTACGTCCTCCCGGAAATAGCGGCTCAAATCGTTCGGTGTTCGCATTTCCACTGCGCGCCCAACGATCCCCGAAAGTTCTTCTTCCATATCCAGCAGCGCAAAGAAATCGGGTATATGGGCCGGTTGAAATTCAACCAATACGTCGATGTCGCTATCAGCACCAAAGTCTTCTCGTAACACGGATCCAAATAAGGCCAGCTTCGATATGCCGCACTTCCGGCAGAACGCCGAAATCGTTTTTCCGTCAATGTTGATCGGTACGTTTAAGCTCATAACAAGAAAATCCCTGTTCGTGTCTAAGATCATAGCACAGACGCTCGGACCTGTGCAGGCGACATTGCGCGACTTCTACGGTTACAATCTGCTTCTAGCTCCTTCCAATAAGAATCATGTTGGCTGGAGCCGATCGTAAGGATGCACAGTTCCGGAACGCACAAATAGGGGAGTAAACGTTGGACGAGATTAGAGAGCTAAGTCGATCCATCGAAGGGTTAACCGCGTTGGTTACCGGCGCGTCTAGCGGTATGGGCCGTGCCACTGCCCATGTTCTAGCGCAAGCCGGTGCGCGTGTCGCGGTCACCGATGTGAATGAAGAGGGTGCGCAAGCCGTCGCCGCCGAAATTGATGAGGCTGGCGGAGATGCACGGGCATGGAAACTCGATGTTTCCGATGCCAAGGCAATCCCCTCGGTCGTAACCGAAGTCGCCGAGCAGTACGGCCGGCTCGACATCCTCGTCAACAACGCCGGCGTGGCCTTGATAGCCCGCATCGACGACAAGGCCTACGACGAATATTGGGATCAGAGTGTCGCCATCATGCTCTCCGCCCACCAACGAATGGTGCGCGCCGCGTTGCCCTATCTTCGCGCGACCAAGAATCCGCGAATCGTAAACATCGCATCGACCGAAGGCCTCGGCGCGACACCCGGCAATAGCGCCTACGCCGCGGTAAAGCACGGCGTCATAGGGCTCACGCGAGGTCTCGCTGTGGAGCTGGGCAAAGAAGGGATCACGGTAAACTGCATCTGCCCAGGCCCCATCCGCACCGGCATGACCGAAGCGATTCCCGAGGAGCAAAAGGAAGAATACGCACGCCGTAGAACCGCATTACGCCGCTACGGCTATCCCGAAGAAATCGCGCACACCGTACTGAGCCTCGTGATACCCGCCGCGTCATTTATCACCGGCGTCGCGCTACCAGTAGACGGCGGACTGACGATTCGCCGAGCATAAGAACTTGGACTTCGCCGAACTCACCGAACGCCTAACGCCCTTCGCACGTGCTATGTACGAAAACGAAACCGCGACAATCTCAAACGTAACCAAAATGCCGGGCCACGCCGGATTTTCGTTTGGCTTTTCCGTGACACACAGTGGCGTAGACGAGAATCTTGTCCTCCGTCTACCGCCACCAAATGTGAAATGGCAAGGTACGGCCGATGTACTTCGCCAAGTTACCGTGCTCAACGCACTCGACGGCACGGATGTACCGCACTGTTCTGTGAAATGGTCGGGCGACGATTTGCAGTGGTTCGATTGCCCGTACTTTGTTGTATCTATGCTTGAGGGCGACGTGTTGCGCCTTGAGGGACGCAACGCCATCACCAATGTCTCCGAAGAGACCCGTCGCGCAATGGGCCAACAAGCGATGACGGCGCTGGCTAACCTTCACAAGGTCGATTGGCATCGCGCCCAGGCGCTGGGCGAACCAATACCGTTCGAAAACGACGTGACGCGTTGGGACCGCTTTGTTGAGAAAGCCGCGGAACCCCAAGACCTAAGCCTCGTCCCCGAAGTGCGAAAGGCACTGCTGGAGCGCGTTCCGAAAAACGCCCCCGTCGGCATTTTCCACGGCGATTTCCAATGGTCCAACCTGTTCTATTCGCCCCAGAAAAAACTCATCGCCGTGATCGATTGGGAACTCGTCGGCATCGGCACGACGCTCAACGACGTGGGTTGGATCGCAACATTCTGCGACGCCTACGCCTGGCATGGCCCCCACGGCGGCATCGGCGTCATGCCGTCCGCCGACGACATGGTCACCATGTACATCGAAGCCTGGGGCGAATCGCTGCCGGATATCGCATGGTATCGCGCGCTCGCCGCCTATAAATTCGCGATCATCACTGGCTTCAACCTCATGCTCCACCGCCGCGGCAAACGCCACGATCCCGTGTGGGAAGACACGCGGCTGTCGATGGTCCCGCTTCTCGAACGGGCGCGGGATTTGTTAGCGGGGGTATAGGTACGCGGATGCGCACAGATCGGTCCCTGTATTGATGCGGTAATTGTGTTGCAATCGTTCGTATATTCGATGATGTCCTTTGGGGAACAAAGGATATTTGGTTGGCGCAGACTGCGATTACAAGGAAAACTTGCACGATAGCGCAACGGTCTTGCCCCCGACTAGAAGTCATCTCGAAGAGCGTCCTGAAATCCGAATGTTATTCTCCAAAACCATGAGATAGATTCTAGACAGCCTATCGCAGTCAGCGTTTGAGCTATCGCCCAAATTCTTCCCAGTTTGGGTTCGTAGAGTCCGCAGCGTGGCACCTCCAAACCAGTTTGGAGGTAGCACAATCGGTGTGAAACCGGATCCCACGCTCCGGCTTTTAGGCGACGAGCTGAGTCGTATAAAGTATGCGTCCGGGAGGCATTCTCGCTGGTTCGTGCTCAATGACTTGTTGTGCTGGGCGTTTGCTGGCGGACTACGACTGAACTTTGGGGGAACACGTGACTATCGACGTTTTATTGGGTGCGTTGCTGATCTTTTCGTTGCGGATCTTGGATGTATCCGTGGGCACAGTAAAACTGTTGTACATTGTCCACGGTCGGCGCTCGATCGCTGTCGTATTGGCGTTCATCGAATCATCCATTTGGTTGACGGCTGCAGGGCTGGTGTTCTCGCAACTCGATAACCTTTGGAACGCCGCAGGGTTTGCGACTGGATTCGCGACGGGCCCGCAGTTGGCATGACGATTGAACGTTGGATTGGCGCGGGCCATGTGTTGATCCGAATCGTGAGCCGCGATGACAGCGTTGATTGGGTGCAAGCGTTGCGCAAGGCCGGATTCGGCCTCACGTCGGTCCAAGGTGAGGGTTCAGAAGGTAATGTAAATGTAGTCCTTCTCGTGGCCCGCCGCAAACGCACGACAGAGGCGTTGAAGATTATCCAAGACCTCGAACCGCAGGCATTCGTGACGCTCGACCCCATCAGCCACGCCGCTGGCGGCTATCTGGTGGCGCCCGTCGCGCCCAGTGCGCTGCGCAAATAGTCAGCGATTGAGGGTGAGTCCGGATTCTTTGGCGGCCTTGCGGAGTTTCCGGATCGAGCGTTGGACGGCGCGGTACACGGAAGAAGCGTTGGTGTCTGTCGCCGCGCCCGCCTCGCGGTAAGTGAGGTCGCGAAAGTAGTAGAGTTCCAAGCAATGCCGTTCACGCGGCGTGAGCACAATGTCCATCTGTTCGCGCACCCACGCCAGCAATACCGCCTTCCGCTTACCCCAAACGACACCCGCTTTAATATCCGATTTCGTTTCGTGCCAAGCCGATTGTTCAATGCGAAATGCCAGCATGATCTCCGGGCTGAGTAGCGATTCATGCCGATCCGCGCGTATACGTTCTTCCATAGGTCCGTCTCCCTGTACTGGTTGCGTTGAGGCGCAACCGTAGGCGCGGAGACGGCGGGGAGTACTTTGCTCAATCTATTTGATATGAATGCATTTCCTTTGCCGTACGAAATGCGGATCGCAGAACAAGCGAAGAAGGATTAAAAGCTTAGCAAAGAAAACGCGAAGGGGGTCCAAAATAGGCCGTTCTTCCATTCGCACTCGTGTTGGCCGTGGTTTTGGCCGGTGCAATTTGGGGTCCGGCGTTCGGTGCTGCATCCTGCGAAATGGCCTGTGATGGTTCGGGCCAGGAAAGACGTCGCCGTCACCGGGACGCAGCATAG
>JAJDAB010000637.1 GCA_029262095.1 Candidatus Hydrogenedentota bacterium | reverse complement strand
GATGTGCAGGGAAACGTCGTCGACATTCTCGACGGCGCGCGCGGCATCGGAGATGAACTGAATGGTGAACTGCTGCACGTCGCGTCGCTACTGGAAGCGCTCAAGAATGAGAATTTTTGTGCGAAACTGGAAGAGTTTCTTAGCGCAGAACTCGCTCGCGCGTTTGGTCCACTGGTCGCCGCATTGCAAAGCCGCGTATCCGAAACCCTTCGAAGCGCGGAGCGAAAGGTCAAGCGGGTCGTTGACAGCTTCATTGCGAATGCCAAAAAACAGGGCGAGGAGTGGATCGATGACATAGGTGATTCAGCCATGCGTACCTGCAAGGCCCATGGCCTCGCGCCCATCGGCAAGTCGCTGGCCGTAAATCGGGATCGGTTATCGTATTACTTCCAGGACGTTTCCGAAGGCCTCGAAAAAGACGCAAAAGAATTTCGCGATGCTATCGGATTGTCACCAGCCGCCGGGTTGTTCAATCGGCTCGACAATGTTCTTGATGCCGGGGCTCTCAAAGGGCTTTCCCTGCGAACACCGACCAAATTGCTTCGCGACCGACTTCAGGCGAGCGATCTTTCTGATTTCGTTCCGGATTTTGATGTAAAGAGTCGGCTGAAGGACTTGTTGCCGAATATCGGCGGCATCGATTTGTCCGGCCTGTTCAACGGCACGAACTACCCGAGCGAACAACTCGATGGACTTGTTGTCACCCACGAAATCGATCCGTTGACCCAACGCGCGTCCGCGCGGGCGACGCTTGATCTCAAAATGGATGGTGAAACGGAAATCTTCACCTTCCCACCGCTTCTCGCGCTGTTGCGCGAGGCCAATATGCATGCGGAAGTCAAGATAGATGCGGCCAAAGGTGAACAAACACGGACGAGCGCCGATGTAAAAGTCGTCTCCGACTGGGTGTTGTCATTCTCCGGCAATGAAGTTATCACGTTCCGTCAAACGACGCTGACATTTGATGAGACGGGCCGTCTTAAGGTCGAGATCGCGCCGGGCAAAATCCAGCTTCATCAGGCGATGCAGTTCCTGACCGACATGATCAAGAATTTCTCGCGCCCGGAGTCCGGCCTGAACTTTGAGCTTATTATGAACGATGGTGGCCTCCCCACCGGGGCGCGTGCCGTTCTGAGCTTGCCCATGCCTACGCTTCAAACCGGCGCGTTTTCGGTATCGAATCTATGGTTGCGCGGCTTTTTCGAGTTGGCCGTCGATGACAGCGGATTTTACGTTGGCCTCGGCGTCGGGTTAAGTGATCCCGTCCGACCGTTTACACTGACGGTGTTGTTTCTCGGCGGCGGCGGTTGGGTAACAGCCAAAGCGCTGTATTACCCGTTCCGAGAGGAGCGAAAACTCGTTGCCGTAATTGACATTGGCATCTCTGCAGGCGCGTTCTTGCCATTCGACATAGGAATCGCTCGTGGCGGCGTCGCTATTTTCGCGTCACTCTCCGTTCAATTCCGGTATGACCGCGGCGGAAGTCTTACCTTTTACTTGCGCTTGGTTGTATTTGGTGAAGTCGTAATTTTGTCGATTGTTTCCGTTCAAATCTTAATCATGTTTGAAGCAAGGTATGGCGATGGCGTACTGACCTGCACCGGTCTACTTCGCGCCAGCGTCAAAATCGGTTGGTTCCCCGCAATCAAGGTCGAGGTCTCCGTTTCATTTGTAATTCGGCCCGGGGGGGGCAATCAACTCGGGCAATCTGCAATGTCGCTGTACGGGTACGAACGGCGGGTGTTGGCATCGCCCTACACCATTCGTAGGGATGTCGACGTTTACTACGATTGCCTCGCATAGGAATTTCTTGAATGAGCGGAAACCCGGTCGCACTATACGGAACATTGGTCCCGGTTGGACCCCGTGGTAACCAAAGCAACTTGGATTCGTTGTTCAATCAGTATTTTTGCTTGTTGCTGTCCTGCGCATATGATTCGGATACGGTCAATGACAAACTGCCCTGTGGTCCGCCTGATATGCCGATCCTACCCTGGGAATGGGGCGGTATTCGCGCCGTCGAAGTGGATTTTCATATTCCAGGCAACGACTGGTACCCCAAAGCGCATGTTTTTCATACCGTCGAGCCAGATACGAGCGAAACAGATCTGCTCCATGGTAACGTTGAATGCTTCGTGCGTCGATTCAAGCGGACCAACTATCACCTTGACTATGTTCGAGAAAACGAGGAAGCGCACAAAGGATACGTCCGCCGTGATCAAATCCCGCATATACGCGACAGTTTGCAATCGCTCAGTACATTCGCGGGTGACCTGGGTTGGTGGCTGGAACTGCGCCACTACTTCAAGTTTTGCCCTCCCGACAATATTAAGAGTGATATCCGTGACCACCTCGCAGCGACACCAAATGCTTCGTTCCATTTCATGGTGCAACCACTCCTAAACGAATACCAGTACCCACAATGTGACGACGACACCCAATTCGATTACGAACGCTATTTTTCGAACTGGACTCGACGAAACACGTTCTGCGGCATGCCGCTTCGCAATCCAGCCGACGGTCTCGAACGGCGTCTCTACGTCCGACCTTTTAGAGTGGAAGCACAAAACGGCGGGTATACGTTTGAAACCGATGGAGCGTTGACTGGCAGCGACAATGGCAATCGACCTTCGCTCAAGAACTACTGGATCAATCTGAAGCACGCACCTCGTAGCGCGAACGACATTGCAAATGAAATGCATCCCGCGTCCATCGTCCGCGCGGTGGGGAAAGGCGCTGGTCTCTTTCCGAAAGAGTCAGATGGTGACACTGCTGCAGATGTCAGCCTCTTGCCATTGCGCGAGCCGGAAGACAGGGTTG
>JAJDAB010000636.1 GCA_029262095.1 Candidatus Hydrogenedentota bacterium | reverse complement strand
ATGGGCGTGCAGATGTGCTTTTTCGTCGTAGAATCCCATGGGGTCGCCCTGGTGTTGATAACCATGCAGCTGCATGAGCAATAGGATTCCGCCGACCATTATGAGGCCCGTGTTCGTCGCCAAGCTAAAGCGCTCAAACGATTCGGTACGCCGCCATGCAGCGAGGAAAGCAAGCATGACGACCAGTGCGGCGACCTGGCCGACTTCCACGCCCACGTTAAAGGCAATAATTTTGCCAAGGAGATCGAAGCCTTTGTCGATCGTTATCGTCTGGAGCCGTGTGGAAAGCCCGAAGCCGTGAATCAGGCCGAATAGAAAGACCATTGCCAAAAGATTCGGTGATTTCATTCCAAGATACTTCTCAAAGCCCCCGACATTGTCGAAGCCCTTGTAGCAAACAGTGAGGGCAATAACGGCATCAATGAGAAAGTAATTTGCCTGGACGCCCAGGAAGGTGGCACCGATAAGTGTAACGCAGTGTCCGAGGGTAAACGCCGTGACAAACTTCAAGATGTCTTTGAACTTGCTCAGGAAAAACATGACCCCGAACAGAAAAAGCAGGTGGTCATAGCCCGTGACCATGTGCACCGCGCCTTGTCGAAAGAATTCGACGATACCGCCTCCGGCCGCTCGAATCTTGTCGGCCTCGGACATATCGTGAGCAAGAGCCAGCCCGCTGAGCGCGAGGCTACCCACAAATAGCGGCACCGTTTTTCGCACGTACCAAATCCTTCTTAGCGAGTCGCTACCCCAGATGAATCCCCACGAAGACTGTGGGATCGAGACCAGTGTAGCGATTTAGGCAGAAGGGGTGCGAGAAGCCGGTGCACCGGATACAAACCGCGCCGAACCGTTGCAGTATGCGGCTAGGCCAGAGAGCCCATCCGCGAGACAAAGGGTAATTAGTTAACGTAATTATGCGATTTTTGCACTTATCGCTCCGAAGTCCTTACCGTTTGGCATAATAAAGTGGCAGTTGCCCTCACTTCGTTCTTCCCAGAGTTCCCCAATGCTCCGTTTCTCCCGGCTGTCGTCGTTTGACCATCGATCACCTCCCTTGAACTCCACGACAAGTACACGCGAATCCCTCAGTTTACAGACAAAATCGGGATAGAATCTGTCGCTGGAAGTTTGAAACCAGAACGAACTCTCAGGACGACGCTCAATATTACGTACCCAGAATTCGACTTGAGGGAGCGAGTCGATGAAACATGCGCATTCGAATTCCTCACCATCAGCCTTGAGGTCGAATATTCTCGCAAAGTAGTGCTTCAAGAATACGTGATTCCCCAGGTACGGATTGCTGGTCCCATAACTAAACGCGGAGCGTGTGTAGGTGAACAGTGCCAATGGGTTACGTGGTTCGACCACCAAAAGCGAATCGTCCGTGAATAGTGTCTGAAATGCTTCGCCCCTGGCGGATCGCCGGTGATGGTCGATTTTCTTTTCCAGCGCATCCCTGAGCCGGTACTTCTCATATAACAAGTTCGCTAGATCGATTCCTCGCTCCGCGGTCAGATGTTCGATTGCGTTTACTAAGAAGATCCCCGTCTCTTGCGGTGAAATGTCACGGTGCGGGATAGAGAAATCCAGCCATTGCGCCAGACGAGCGTTGGTCCATCCACGGTCGTTTGAAAGCCGCTCCATCTGTTCCTGTAGTTGGCTAACAAACTGAGTAAGTAACCTCCCGTCCTTTTGATATACTTCGCCAGTTTCCACAGATGGCCGTAGGGTTGAAAACTCCGCTTCGGAGAGCGTGGGACTATATTTGCTCAACGGCCACAAATGGTCGCAAAAGTGGGAATCTTCAAATGGTTCGAGCAAGTCGCCTTGACGGTAGCAGAGCATCGGCACATCGAACCGGATCCCGTTATCGACCGGCGCGCGCCGCCGCTCCAATTTTTGGGACGCGGTGTTTAAACTGCGCACCGCATTTCGACCCTCGGGCGTTGTATAGACCGCTTCGAGTTCTCTTACAACAGATTCGGTCAAAGGCGCGGACGCCTCGATGGTCCGGGTCGCTTCTTCATACCTGACAACGGCCTGGGCCTCCTCGGAGAGCCCTTGCACGTCGAGCACTTCGGGGACTACCACCGAAACTGCGGGACACTCGCCGATGCCCTCAAAGCCGAATAGATTGTCCTGTTGGGGGGCCGCGACGACCATATCTTTCACAGCCATCTTCTCGAAGCCAATCTCAACAAGTGACTCTCGCAGACTTCCAAGCGCGGCTCCTATATGGTCGGACACCGAGAACGCGTAAGCTCGATTTAGATCGTCAATCGTTTTCTTTCGCGCGTTTGGCAGCCGCATCACCCGGCCGAGGATTTGCTCGATTGCAGTTGAGGATCTCATTTCTCGAACCGTCGCAAGGACATAGGCAAATGGACAATCCCATCCTTCGCGCAATTTGTCCACGGTAATAATGAACCGGAGCGGACAGTCCGGCGACATCACGTTTTGGTCTGCAAGGGTATCCCTCGCTCCCGTTGCGATGGCGATTTGGTCTTCCGGGATTCGATAGTCGGTCTTCAGACATTCAAATAGCGTGTCCACTGTCAACTCTTCGTTCTTGCGCTGTGCCTGGAGCAACATTACGGGCCGCAGGTACTCGCCGCCGTGCTCCGCCCGCTCGCGATTCGCAAGGGTTTCCAACCGATCTCGTGTACCGATAGCATCCGCCAACAATTCCTTCCATTGAGGGCGGGTTTCCAACCTAATCGGCATCTTGATCATCTCTTCTGCGTCCAGTTCGGCAGCGGAGACGCTATGCAGAATATTGCTTTTCCCCTTCTTCGGGGTGGCAGTAAACTCAATAATGCACGACGGATAGACCTTTGCCAACGTATCAAACGACAGTGGTGTGTTCGCGTTGTGGGCTTCATCCACTATTACTACAGGACGGTGCAAGCACAGAGCGTTCGCCAACGAGTACAATGGCCGGTCGCCACCCTGCAGCATTTCCAGCCGTATCTTGACGTTATCCGGAGCGCTTTCCCATCGTTCGAAAACGTCCATGCTCGCGCTGGCGTCGCGATGCACTCGCAACCATTCTGGCTTATCCCGACGAAACGATTGAATGGTCGCCACGATCACCACGGTGTCGCCGTCAAGCCTTGCACGATTGATACCAATCGCTTGCTCGATGTCCAATATGGTGACACTGCCGACACCGCGTTCCAATGCAATGCGGTACGGGTGCTCGCGGTCTTTCAACGCCGCGAGCGTTTGCGCACGAATAGTTTCAGAAGTAACCAGCCACAGAACCATACAATGTTCACGGTGCAAGAGATGACGCAGTGCGACGCTCGGCGCATGAGAAGCCAACAGCGTTTTGCCAGCACCCGTGGGCAGTCGCAAGCACACGTATGGTAAATCCTTTAGCTCTTCGATGGGCGAATGGTACGGAGCAAGCGCTAGCGGCGTTTCTTCGTCGCGCAGCACTTCAGAGAATGCATCGACGGCACTGTCGAGCCGTTCGCACGCCTTGAAATAATCTCGAAGGGCGTCAAGTGTCAATTGTTGATAGTTTTTCAGAGGTAGCTCGCTCACGAAACGTTGACCTCATATGGTATCTGGCGAAACGCAACGCCGTGACGCCGTAGTGTCCGTTCGCCTAGCGTGCATGCCGTCCCGTAAACCACCTTCGCCCCATGATGCGGAGGGAGAGACTTTAGAGTCTGCATCGTCAGCACGTTTCCACCCTTTGGATGCTCGTCTTTCAGCACGCCGTTGTACAGCAAGTACACGGCGGTTCCGCGGGTCACGCCTAACAATGGGGTAGAGTCGTCCACAGCCCCTGGCAACGGTTCGCGCATCTCCGCAAAAAAAATATGGTGCGCAAGCTCGGAGAATTTCACAGTGTCGAGAATAGAGCCGTTCGACTCAAATAGCGCTTGTCCAAGTTTACAGAGATGAAAACTCCCCCCGTAACCGATTTTCTCAAGCGTTTTACCCCTGCGCTCATAGCTAAATCCACGGATACATTTCTCTAGTCGCTTGGCTGTGATTTCCTCGCAGATAGAAGCGTCCATCTCCACAAGAATGAACCGACGTTTGTCCCGTAACTCAGCATTTAGCTTAAGGACTGCGTGGCCGGTGGTTCCGCTTCCGGCGAAAGAATCGAGGACGATGTCACCGTCTTCCGTGCATTGATATATTAAGTCTTTAATGAGTTCACTCGGCTTTGGAAAAGGGAACACCTGCGCGCCAAATATGTCGCGGATTTCTTGCGATCCGTCAGCGGTAAATACGCCATCAACGATACTTGGAAAGCCGACCGCTTTGGTCTGCAGGTCCCGAAGAAACACTTTTTCTCGTGGTCTCCCGTCGTTTTTTTTTGGAAAGAGAATCCGCTCTTCAGCTATTTTTTCAGCCATCGTGTCTGGAGCGTAGCGCCAGCCGGTGTTGGGAGGGCAGTCGAACGATCGCCCCGAAATTGGTTCCTTGAGGGGGTAATGGAGATTGGGGCGTCTCTCTTTGGTTGCCAGACCTAGTATTGATCGACTCATCCACGGCCCGCGTGGATCTTTATCTGGATTCTTAAACTTCGTTGAGTCTCGTTCTCGCCCTCGAAGCCTCACACTTCCCGGTTCGGCTGAATACGCCAAGATGTACTCGTGATCCCCTGATATCCCTGTTGTGGAACGACTGTCCGGATACTGTCTACTTTTCCAAACGAATTTTTCCATGAGACAATCTCTGCCAAATATCTCGTCTAGGAGTAATCGAAGAGTCGATTCTTCATTTACATCGATACTCACAAAAAGAACACCATCGCGAGACATGAACTGTCTCAGTAAGAGCAAGCGCGGGTACATCATGCAGAGCCATTTGTCGTGACGTGATAAATCATCTCGCCCGACTGCGGCCCCCAGCCAATTCTTCATCTCAAGGCTATTCACTGCATCGTTGTATACCCAATTCTCGTCACCTGTGTTATAGGGAGGGTCGATGTAGGTGCACTTGACTTTCCCACCATAGTAAGGAAGGAGAGCCTTGAGAGCTTCAAGATTGTCGCCCTGAACGAGTAGGTTGCTGCTGCCCGACTCGCCCACGGATAGTTCGGGAATGCACTTCAACAGTCGATACGGAACCTCTTTATGATGGTTTTCGACTGCCTTCTTCCCAATCCAATCTAATGTAGGCATGACTTATTCTTTCCGACTAGCGTTTAGTAGAAATCGAATAGAGCGCATCACGAAATTCCAGAATGCGTCTGCGGAGGATACTCGATCACCGAACCAGTTTTCTTGTAGTTCCGACAGAAACCCTGTCAGCGGAGACGGGGCTGTAGTCAGCGGGCTAGTCGGTGGCGGTGATGGGTGACTCTTTCCGATTCGCGTTTTCCGGGGTACATGGAGCGTACCGGTCCGGTAATTCAAAGCATCAGGGGAGGATACTCGATCACCGAACCGGTTTGTCTATAGCTCGGTCGGGGGTTCCGGGTCGCTATGACGGCGCTTC
>JAJDAB010000635.1 GCA_029262095.1 Candidatus Hydrogenedentota bacterium | reverse complement strand
CGGAAAATCATAATCCCACAATCCATGTTTCACCGCCTGAAAATGCCAAACGCGCTCGCCCGTCTCCACATTCAGACACAACAACGTTTCCGCGAACAGGTTTTCGCCCTTCCGATGCCCGCCATACCAGTCGTTGGTCGGTGTGCCCGTCGGCGCATAGACGTATCCGAGTTCCTCATCAACGCTCATCATCGTCCAGGCGTTGGTATTGCCCGAGTACTCCCAAGAACCGTCGTGCCAAGTGTCGTTTCCGAATTCAGCTTCTTGCGGAATCGTATTAAATCGCCACTTCATTTCACCGGTTCGCACGTCGTATCCACGAATGTGCCCCGGCACCATCTCTTTCGTCGTTGGTCCATCAAAGATAATCGAACCCACAACAATCACGTCACGACACACCACCGGCGGCGCATTAAAACCAATCGCCCCGGGATTCACTTTGCGCCCCAACCCCACCGTGAGATCTACTTTGCCCCCATCGCCGAAATCCGCATCCGGCTTACCGGTCTTACGATCAATTGAAATGAGTTGCCGCCCGCCCGTCGCGATCAGCAGACGCTCAAGTTCGCCATCGCTCCAATAGTCAACACCCCGGTGTTGAAACCCACTGTTCGCCGGTCTTCCCCGCTCATAACTCTTAGAGTCGTAGGTCCAAATCTCTTTACCCGTCCCAGCGTCCAGCGCCACGACTTCACTCAACGCCGTCGTTGCATACAGAATCCCATCTATCATCAACGGCGTCGTCTTAAATTGACCCGCAGGAATCTTCTTACCCTCGGGCAACTGAACTTCCCAGCGCCAGGCTTCCTTGAGTTCGCCAACATTGTCACGTGTGATTTGGTCCAGCGGCGAGTATTTCGTGCTCGACCGATCACCGGCGTAGTGATGCCATTCACCCACCGGCGGATCACTCTGTGCTTCGGAAACGCCGCAAATGCAGATCGCAATTACCGCAAAAATCGACACTCGTGCTGTCATGAAAACAGGCTCCTTCATTGAACGCTTCGCCCACGCAGGGCAATCGATCCAGCCACAATACCACGCCAGTGAAAGTTGCACCAACGAACAATTGAAGCGTAATATTGCGGATTGGGTGTAGCGGGCTGGCGACGCCATACGGACCATCGTCTGCCCCGCTATGGTGCAGGGATCAACCAACTGAATAGAGAGCCCGACCATGAATTTCGACTTCTCAGAAGAACAAAAGATGCTCCAGGAACAGGCGAACAAGTTCCTCGCCGACCGGTGTAGTCTTGCCGCCGTACGCAAGATCCTGGAGAGTGATGAGCCCTATGATCGCGAATTGTGGAAGGGCGTCGCCGAGATGGGATGGACCGGCGCCGCAGTACCGGAAGAGTACGGCGGGATTGGTTTTGGCCACCTCGAACTTTGCGTTATCGCCGAAGAATTGGGCCGAGCAAATGCACCGATTCCCTTTTCATCTTCCGTATACCTCGCCACCGAGGCCATCATGATCGCGGGCACCGAGGAACAGAAGCAAACGTACCTGCCCAAACTTGCTGCAGGTGATCTGATTGGCACACTGACGGTCGCCGAAGGCACAAAAGCGCCGAGACCGAGCACGCTGACCGTAACCTTCGAAAACAATCGCCTCAACGGCACGAAGATTCCGGTTGCCGACGGTGACATCGCAGACTTCGCCATCGTCGTCGCGAATTCGAGCGATGGACCCACGCTGGCAATCGCCGACTTAACCGCTTCGGGCGTCGCACGAACCCCGGTAAAGACGGTTGACCCCACGCGATCACATGCACGCGTAACGTTCGAAGAAGCCGAAGCCGCCCAGTTGGGCGACGCGGGTGACGGATGGAATTTATTGTTGCGAGTCTGCGACCGTGCGGCCATTCTCACGGCGTTCGAACAAATAGGCGGCACAGCATCGAGCCTACGCATGGCCAGAGGTTACGCGTTAGAACGCTACGCATTCGGCCGCCCCATCGGTTCATTCCAAGCGATCAAGCATCGTCTCGCAGACATGTACATCAAGAACGAGCTCGCCCGCTCCAATTGCTACTACGGGGCCTGGGCGCTTTCGACCGACGCGGCGGACATGCCCGTAGCGGCCGCCGGCGCACGCGTCGCGGCCACCGAAGCGTTCAACTTCGCCGCGAAAGAAAATATCCAAGTTCACGGCGGCATCGGCTGTACGTGGGAAAGCGATTGCCATCTGTTCTATCGGCGCGCCAAGTTACTAAGCCTCAACCTCGGCAGCTTGATGAACTGGAAAAACTGGCTCATTGATCGTATCGAAACCGGATCCCGAGTCGAAGAAAGCGCGCCAGCCTAAACCTGAACACAAACCCATTGCGGTTTTTCTGGAGGAATGATTCATGGATTTTAAAGACACGCCACGAGAAGCAGAATTTCGCACGGAAGTGCAAGCGTGGCTCAAAGAGAACGCACCCAAATTTAACGTGAATAACAGCACACGCGCATCGCTCGATCCCGATGAGGGTTTGAAACTTGGCAAAGCTTGGCAAGCAGCCAAAGCCGATGCCGGATACGCCTGCATGACCTGGCCCGAAGAATTCGGTGGTCGTAGTGCCCCTCCCATCGAACAAGTCATCTACGACCAGGAAGAAGGCAAATACGAATTGCCCGTCGGCTATTTCAGCATCGGCCTCGGCATGTGCGGACCGACCATGGCGGCCTACGCAACCGACGAACAAAAAAAGCAGCACTTGCCGCGAATGGTTCGAGGCGATGACATTTGGTGCCAACTCTTTTCCGAACCCGCCGCCGGGTCCGACGTTGCAGGACTGCAAATGACGGCCAAACAAGAAGGCGGCGACTGGATTCTCAACGGCCAAAAAGTCTGGACCTCCGGCGCGCACTTCTGCGACTGGGGCATCATCGTCACGCGGTCCGATCCGACCGTTCCGAAGCACAAGGGCCTGACGTTTTTCTTCCTCGATATGAAATCGCCGGGCATCGACATCCGCCCCATCGAGCAAATCTCCGGCCAATCCAACTTTAACGAAGTATTCTTCGAGAACGTTCGCGTTCCCGATGCCCAACGCCTCGGCGCCGTCGGCGAAGGCTGGGGCGTCGCCATTACGACACTCATGAACGAACGGCTCGCGGTTGGCAACGCGCCACCGCCATTCATCACCGACCTGATCGCGCTGGCGCGCGAAACCGAACTCGACAGCGGCCCCGCCATTGACGACACCGCAGTGCGCCAAAATCTCGCGGATTGGTACGTCGAAACGCAAGGACTCAAGTACGGCCACTTCCGCATGATGACCGCGCTCTCCAAAGGGGAGACACCCGGCCCCGAAGCCTCCATCACCAAAGTCGTTAGCGCGAGCAAATTACAAAACATGTGCGCATTCGCCATGGAACTCATGGACGTTGGCGGATCGCTCATGGAACCGGACGCCACGCCCCACGAAGGATTCTTCCAGGAGGGCTTCTTGTACGCCCCAGGATTCCGCGTCGCGGGCGGCACCGATGAAATCCTGCGAAACATCATCGCCGAACGCGTCCTCGGCATGCCCCAAGACATCCGTGTCGACAAGACGGTGGCATTCAGGGAACTACCGAGCGGCGCGCAATAACCAAAACGATATTGGGAGGGACGCGCTCCCATATACAATAAACGTTTTCGCGCAACTACGCATCACATATATGAAATACGTCCGCGTTCCTCAAGAGGGAGTTGCTGCGGACGCATACATCATTCGTGTGGGCAAAGGAACAATCAAACATGGCAGGCAAGCTTTCCCGGTTCGACCCGACCCGTAACATGCCGAAATGGCGCCGTCGATTCGCGCGCCTAGTACTCCTAGGACTGATTGCGGGTGCCGCATACGCCGCGCCAAAACTCTATGTCCCCCACTTCGAAGTCGATCCTTCAACGCCCACCGCCGATTGGATCGATTACGGCGGTGATCGAGGCGGTCAACGCTTTTCGCGCGCAACACAAATCACGCCTGACAATGTAAAGCACCTGCGCAAAGCCTGGGAGTACCACACGGGCGACGTCTCCGACGGCAACGGCGAAGTCAAGTCCTCGACCGCATTCGAGGCGACCCCCATTCTCGTTGACGGCACGTTGTATGTGCCCACGCCGTTCAACCGAATCATCGCGCTCGATCCCGAAACAGGCGAAGAACGCTGGACCTACGATCCCAAAATCGATTTGAAAAACGGCTACGCCAATCAACTCATCAGCCGCGGCGTAACGATGTGGCACGACGGCGAATCCGGTCAGAAACGAATCTTCGCAGCCACCAATGACGCGCGTCTCATCGCACTAGAAACAGAAAGCGGACAGCCCTGCAACGACTTCGGAGTTGAAGGCCAGGTCGACCTCAACAAAGGCACCGGCGAACAACGGTGGAAGGGTGAGTACCAAGTAACATCCGCGCCTGCCGTTGTCGGCGACGTCGTCATCGTCGGCTCAGCAGTCAGCGATAACGGACGCGTTGATGCCCCCAGCGGCGTCGTGCGCGCATACGACGTGCATTCCGGCGAATTACGTTGGGCCTGGGACTTGCGCCCGCCCGACTACGAACCTGACCCCGACATGCTAACGGAAGAAGGCTACCTCCTCGGATCACCCAACGTTTGGGCACCGATGTCCGTGGACGAAGAACGCGGCCTCGTGTTCGTGCCTACGGGCAACCCGGCCCCCGACTACTACGGCGGATTACGCAACGGTGTCGACTACTACGGCAGTTCGGTCGTCGCGCTCAAAGCGGACTCCGGCGAAATCGTATGGAATTTTCAGACCGTCCACCACGACCTCTGGGATTTCGATGTCCCCGCGCAACCGACGCTGTCGCACGTCATTCGCGATGGCGAACGGGTCCCCGTCGT
>JAJDAB010000634.1 GCA_029262095.1 Candidatus Hydrogenedentota bacterium | reverse complement strand
ATTGTCAATAGTGGTCTTGGTCGGGTTTTCCACAATACAGTGCAAATCGCAGCCCCCCAATCTCAGCCCCGAAGAACGCGTGGCGGCTGTTGAGAAAATGTACTCCGGCTACCAGGAAGGCTTCCCCGACGTGCCGGAAGTCGAAACGGTGGCTCTTTCTGAAATGCTCGAAGAGGGCATTGCGATCCTCGTCGATGTCCGGGAATCCCGAGAATGGGACGTCTCCCGGATTCCCGGAGCAATCCCAATCGAGGAGTTTGAACGCGACAAGAACAAGTACAAAGACCGTCCGATCATTGCATACTGCACAATCGGATACCGCAGCGGTCAGTTCGCGAAACGCCTGACCGAGGAAGGCTTTAACGTCAGCAACCTTCGAGGCAGCATTCTAGGCTGGCTGCATGCCGGAGAACCAGTGATCAACGACGAAGGCGAGACCAAGCAAGTCCACGTATACGGTCCACAATGGGACCTATTACCAATCGGCTACGAATCGGTCTGGTAGCGCCTTCTATCCCCAACTCCCGCTCCAAGCGGAAGCTGTCCCCACCTCGATACAATTCCTGGCCCTAGGGGGTAGGCCAGGAGGGGTGAACGCCCAGCAACCATCTCTCACTTCTCACCTACTCCAAATTTAAACTATTGACAAATTGTCAAGACAATGCTATTTTTGTTGTCAACTGTGAACCAGCATGAACGTGACTGCCTGCAAATCCGGCACACGTTCATGTCTTCGAACACGCTTTGGGGGGACCTCGGCGTGCATTCGAATACGGTGGGATTGGCTAACTTCGCAGGATTGGTATTGCCATGTACGCCAAGGGGGAAATCGAACCGCATCAACGGCGCCGATGGTGGCCATGGATGGTCGCAACCATTGCAGCGCTGTTCCTCGTCCTCGTAACGGGGTGTGCGACCGGTAGAGGGGGCTCAAGCCCTGTGCCGGATCGTTGGCCTTTGGCCAAGCACTGGCCCGTCACGAGCGAATTCGGACCTCGGAAAGACCCATTGGTCGGCACATGGCGAACGCACACGGGGGTTGATGTCTCAGCCCCGAAAGGGACACCGGTTCTGGCGACCGCTCCGGGCCGGGTTGTGTACGGAGGCCGCGATCGAGGCGGCTACGGAAAACTGGTCAAAGTCGATCACGGCAACGGGGTGGAAACGTGGTACGCGCACCTGAGCCGCCGCGCGGTTGGCGACGGGGAACGCGTGAAACGTGGACAACAAGTTGGCCGGGTCGGACACACCGGTCGCGCGACCGGGCCGCACCTCCATTACGAAGTACGGGTACGCGGCAAGGCGGTCGATCCCCGTGAATATCTGGGATCTACACCAGCCGTGGCAATCGCTAAACGGTAGTTGAGAAACAACGCCGCCGGCACGGACTTCGCCGGTGTAGGGGGTCAGGACGACCGATGAATGACGATACGATGACGCATTTGCTTAGCCTGTTGGACGATGATTCGCCAAGCGTCCAAGCCCATATTCGCGAACGCCTGATGGGGCTAGGGACGGGGGCGGAACGGCGAATTGAGCACATGGTTCAATCGATGTCCAGACCGGTCCAAAGCCGCGCCGCCAAACTCGTCCGGGAGCTGCGCCACGCGGAATCATTGCAAAGTGCCTGGTTTGCCTGGCAGGGAGTTTCGGATCCCTGGGCCAAACTCGAATTTGGATTGGAGCTCATTGCGCGAATGCAATACGGCTGGACGCCGCCCGTGCATCTCAGCGACTTACTCGATGACCTCGCCGAAGAATATCTGGAGGCGGGTGGTCAGCTTGATCCCATTTCGATGAGCCGATTCCTGTTCGTGATCAAAGATTTTAACGGCGAAGCCGACGACTATTTTGATCCGCTACACAGCAATCTCATTCATGTCTTGCAATCGGGATACGGTCTGCCAATTAGCCTGTGCAGCGTCTACATGCTGCTCGGTTGGCGGTTGGGCGTGACCGCCTTCGGTTGCGCATTGCCCGGCTATTTCATCACGCGGGCCGACTACAAAGGCGACCGGGTCTATATCGATTGCTTCAACGGCGGCCGCGTCATGACGCGTGCGGAAGTCGTCAAAGGCGGAGGCCCGTTGCCGTCCCACATCCAGTACGTGTTGGATGAACCAGCGCCCACCGAGCAAATCCTCGGTCGAGTCGCCAACAACTTGGTTTACGCCTATACCTTACGCAACGACGATTACAACGCTGACCGATTTGCCGCCCTCGGCGACGGATTCTCAACGTTCGGCGACGCCGAAGCGACCCAACTCGCGGGGTAGATTTCCGTTCACACGCAAGTGGATTGACCGCCGCCCCACACGGCGGTATGCTCGCTCCTTCAACACGCTGGAGGAGGCGAGACCATGAGCAATGCCGATGCGCCGCTTGTCGCTGTGGTAATGGGAAGCAAGAACGATTGGGACACGATGCGCCGAGCATCGGAAGTAATGCACGAGTTCGACGTGCCGCATGTTTGCCGCGTCCTATCCGCCCACCGCACGCCTGAAGCCCTCACCGAATTTCTCAATGAAGTCGAGGCAGGCGGTTGCGAAGTATTCATCGCGGGCGCTGGAGCCGCTGCACACCTCGCCGGCGTCGTCGCATCAAAAACGGTAAAACCCGTCATCGGCGTACCCATCGAAAGTAAACTCCTTGGTCTCGACTCGTTACTCTCCACGGTACAAATGCCCGGCGGCATTCCCGTCGCGACCGTAGCGATCGGCTCGGCAGGCGCGACGAACGCGGGATTGCTAGCCGTTTCAATCCTTGGCAATTCACGCCCCGAATTGCACGACAAGATTCGCGCATACCGAAATGCCCGCGCGAAAAAAATTCTTGCCGAAGAGTTACCGTACAAGGGATCGTCGGGCGCGGGATTAGTCCCGAAAAGCTAAGCTTCTGTCTTTAGTTACCCCAACCCCATCTGGACATCACGAGCTGCGCCCCGATCCTGCTCACGCAACCACATCAAGAACCGT
>JAJDAB010000633.1 GCA_029262095.1 Candidatus Hydrogenedentota bacterium | reverse complement strand
CGCGCCATCGTTGGACTTCGTAATCCAAGACTCCAATCGACTTGCTGCGATGGCAACTTGACCGTGTGAAAATACCGATGTGTCAATCATTTCCTCTTCTCCGTGCGCATGCACGTTGCACCACACCGATAGTAGCATCGCTGCGCCCAGCATTCGGGCCGGAAAATTGTTCCGCATGGTATTTCCCTGGTTTGTAGTGCCGCCAAGGTGACGCCAGGCTGCAGACACACAATTCGGTAGCCCGCAAATAATACGTGCACCTCTTTCTTTCGAAATCATAGATTTGCGCATCAGGCATGCTCACATTGGCCTAAATCGTTGGTCACCAAAAGGGGCAGCCAAGAATTCGAGCTGTACTTCGCGATGGGTTGCGGCTTAATGGGCGCTCGACTCAGGAATCAGAATCCATGCGTTTAGAAAACAAAGTCGCGATCATTACCGGCGGTGCCAGGGGTATCGGATACGCGACCGCGAAACTGTTCGCTTCAGAAGGTGCCAACGTCGTCATTGCTGATCGACTCGATTCGGTGCCCGATCTAACTGCACCAGGCACCCACAACATGTTCTACGTTAAAACCGATATATCGCAAGAAACGGAATGCAACCGACTCGTTAAGGCCACGATCGATAAACACGGAAGACTAGACGTATTGATAAACAACGCGGCGGTATTCGGTGTCGGGACTCTACTAGACGCGACCGCTTCGGATTTCGATCATGTGTTCGATGTGAACGTGAAAGGGACAGGGCTGTGCTGCAAAGCCGCCATCCCTGAATTGCGGAAATCGGGCAAAGGTGCGATCGTGAATGTCTCTTCCATGAATGGTGTCATTGGCACTCCGGGCCAATGCATTTACAACGCTTCGAAGGCGGCGATTATCGCGCTGACAAAATCTATCGCGATTGATTTTCCGGATATACGGGCGAACGTAATCCTCCCGGGAATGACTCGGACCGAGGCGCTTGACGAAGTACTGGACGACCTTGGGATCGACCGGGAAGAGGGCTATCGCTCGGCAAGCAAGACACCCATCTTGAAGCGGCTCGCGGCACCAGAAGAGATTGCGCAGGGAATTCTGTTTCTCGCTTCGGATGAGGCGTCGTACGCGACAGCGTGTTCGTTGAGTATGGACGGTGGCGTTGTTGGCGCGAGAGCGGTTGCCGAATGAACGCTGACCTGCAAATCAGACTGTCCGGAGTTTTACCATCAAAACGAGGACTGATGGTGTGAAGATTACAAAGTGCGAAAGCATGTTGTTGCACGTGCCGATGCAGCGTGAAATCGCGGACAGCATGCAGGCGTTCACACATATCGAGTTTGCGGCCGTGCGAATTGAAACGGACACCGGTATCGCAGGAACGGGTTATACCTTAACCGTTGGCGCAGGCGGCGCCTCCATACAAAGCGCGCTCGATACCCTTTTCTGTCCCCATATTGTCGGTCGGAATCCATACGACGTTCGCGAAATCTGGTACGACCTCTATCACGGCAAGTCGCATTGGGTGGGTAGGTCCGGCATTACGACGATGGCGCAAGCATGCATCGACATGGCCTTGTGGGACATCATTGCGAAAACGGCGCAGCAGCCGTTATGGCGCATGCTTGGCGGCGGACGTGCGGAAGATGTTCCCATCTACAACACGGACGCCGGATGGTTGAGTCTCGACAGGACGGCGTTGCAGGACGAGATGAAGGGATTGCTGGACGAAGGATATACCGCCGTCAAAATGAAGGTGGGAGGGCCGGACCCCGCTGAGGACTATCGGCGCGTGAAAGCGGTGCGCGAGGTTGTTGGCGATGACGTGACGTTGATGGTCGATGTAAACCAAAAGTGGGATCTGGTAACCGCACAGATTTGGGGCCACAAGCTTGGGGATTTCGACTTAACGTGGTTAGAAGAGCCGCTTCACCCCGATGACGTAACCGCCCATCGAAAACTAAGAACCAAATTACAGACGCCCATCGCTCTTGGTGAGCACGTGTACACTACGCCTGCGTTTCGCGACTTCATTCAAGACGAGGCTGTGGACATCGTTCAAGTCGACGTTACCCGGGTTGGTGGCGTAACGCCGTTTCTTGAAGTGGCGGCGCTCGCGCATGCGTACGGCCTAAAAGTTTGTCCTCACGCAGGCGATATGTCGCAAGTGCATCAGCACATGGTGCGTGCGATACCGAATAGCTGGCTGCTCGAAGTAATCCCTGCGTGGGCAGATGACGTGTTTCGAGACCGTATTCAACTTGAGGATGGCAAGAATTTGACGCCGATGGAACCGGGCGCTTCCACGGAGTTTCGTGAAGAAGCCGTTGCGGAGTATCGCGTAGCGTGACCGCCAAAAGTCATTTTCGTGATCGCGTTTTACGCGGCGAGTTTGTGGGCGGAACATGGATCGTTCTTGGCTCGAGCCTTGCCGCAGAGATCGTTGGGCGCGCAGGATTCGACTGGGTGCTCATCGATATGGAGCACGGCATGGGCGGGTACGACGCACTCCTGGGTCAGCTTCAGGCCGTGGGAAGTACTGATTCCGCGGCATTCGTAAGAGTCGATCGAAACGATCCCGCAGAGATTCGGCGAACCCTCGATCTAGGTCCCGACGGAATCATGATTCCCCAAGTGAGCACCGAAGACGATGCCAAGCGAGCGGTTGAAGCAATGAACTATCCACCGGAAGGCGTGCGTGGCGTTTCGCCCTACATACGTCCTAGCAACTTCGGTCTGACGTTCGACGATTACCGTGCGACGCTTTCCGAAACGTTGGTCTGCGTCGTTCAAATTGAAACACCAGAAGCGGTCCAAAACGCCGGGGCGATAGCGGCAGTAGACGGCGTGGACGTACTTTTTGTTGGGCCTTACGACCTCAGTGTGGGGCTGGGGATCGTGGGGCAGTTCGATCATCCCGCGTTTCTGGCAGCGATCGAAAACGTTGCGTCAGCAACTCGAGCGGCTGGAAAGATCGCAGGATCATTAGTGTTGGATTCCAGTCAACTGGAGCGAAGTACAGAGAAGGGCTATTCGTTCATCGGGTCAGGTTCGGACGGCGGGCTTCTCGCGGCTTCGATGACTGAACTCGCAGGGAGCTTTGATAGGTTCCGTGTACATAAACCATGAATATCGCAACGTATCAGATTGGGAGAACGAAGTAGTGAAGGCCTTCGCAAACGACTTGAGTACGCCCGAAGGTCCGGTTCGTCTTGCAGATGGATCGTGGATCGTGTGTGAAATGGACCTCGACCGTGGTTGTGTTACGCATCTCGATTCGGACGGCAAGACACGTCGGCTCGTCGCGCGGACCGGGCGCCCGAACGGACTGGCGGTTGACGCAGAGTCGAACATTTGGGTCGCGGAATCGATATCACCACCGTCGCTCATGCGCCTCCAACTGGACGGATCGTGCGAGGTTGTTGCGACATCTTGCGAAGGCATACCTTTTCTTTTTCCGAATGATCTCGCGTTTGGACCGGATGGTGCGCTGTATATGACCGACTCTGGTGTCGCTTTCGAGGACATCGTCAAGGACGGCGAGATCAATCCCGACTACAAAACCCTGCCATACGACGGCAAGGTTTATCGCATAGACCTTGAGAGTGGCGACGTCGGATTGATCGATTCGAGCCTTCGATTTGCCAACGGAATCGCGTTTGACGACCAGGGAAAATTGTACGTGAACGAAACGATGACTGGCGCGATTTATCACTATGAACTTTGCGAATCAAATGCGTACGGCAAACGAGCGTATTTCGGAAACGTAATCGCACCGGACTCTGGCGACGGCTTGATAGGCCCGGACGGTATGAAATTCGGTGCGGACGGAAATCTCTACGTCACTGTGTTCGGTCAGGGCGACGTGACCGTTCTGAATCCGGATGGCGTTGTGGTTGAACGCATCAAAACCGGCGGGCAATTCCCGTCGAATCTGGCTTTTGGAGCAGATGGTGAGAAGGCAATTTACGTTACCGAGGGAGAATGTGGTGTCTTAGAAGTACTCGATGTGGGTACGGATGGGCTACGACTTCTTGATGGAACGCCCCGAACGAATGATCGCGAAGCTTCATGAGACGCTGTGTAATCGTATGAAGATTACTTCAATTGAACCCCTGATTGTTCATGGGAATCTGATCAACTGGGTATTCGTGAAAGTCACGACCGACGATGGTCTCGTGGGTTGGGGCGAAGCGACGCTTGAATGGAAACCGAAAGGCGTTGTGGGGTGTCTCGAAGACCTGGCGCCGCTCGTTGTTGGCCTCGACCCACGCCGCACGGAACATATTTGGCAGGTCCTATTCCGACAAGGCTTCATCCGTCCGGGTATTGTCGCGTTGGCGGCGATTAGCGGAATCGATCAGGCCTGCTGGGATATTCATGCGAAATCTTTGGGCGTACCGCTGTACCAGCTGCTCGGCGGCACCGTTCGTGAAAAGGTACGGATGTATACGCATCTCGCCGGCGGCGAACTCGACAGCATCTACCACACGGAAACCGGCGCTCAAAATGTCGACCTAGCTCAGCGCGCATTGGATCACCGCGGGTTCACAGCCATTAAAGTCCTGATTGCGCATGGGAGTACTGCGCCACTGGACAGTCTAACGAAGCTCCGGCATGTGGAGTCTCTCATGGGCGCCCTTCGCGAGGGACTGGGCGAGGGAGTCGATATCATGTTGGATTTCCACGGGCGTTGCTCACCGGACATGGGGATCCAATACGGACGAATGCTCGAACCGTTTCATCCATTCTGGTTCGAGGAACCCTGCCCGCCTGACAACATTGCAGGGTTGGCGAAAGTTTCACGGTCAGTGCGTATCCCTGTCGCCAGCGGAGAACGGCTGGTAACCCGCCACGGATTTAGGCCTCTTCTTGAACAGGGCGCGTGTGCCGTGATTCAGCCTGATGTCTGCCATACAGGCGGAATCACCGAGATTCGAAAGATCGCATCGATGGCCGACACCTATAATGTTGCGATCGCTCCGCACAATCCTATGGGGCCACTTGCCACGGCGGTCAACTTGCATGTTGCAATGGCCACCCCAAATTTTCTCATTCAAGAGGCTTTCTTTGCCGACGTTCCATGGCGTGACGATGTAGTTACCGGGTGTGTCGAAATCGAAGACGGCTACGCGCTACCGCTGGAGGCACCTGGCATCGGCATCGAAATCGATGAACATGAAGCACGCAAGCATCCCTACAAGCCAGACAGAATCCTCCGGCTTTTTCATGCGGATGGCGCAGTCGCGGATTGGTAGACAGAGAATGAATCGGTTCGATGGGAAGACGGTCGTCATAACCGGTGCGTCGGGCGGAATCGGTCGCGCCGCGGCGTTGAACTTTATAGCGGAAGGCGCAAAAGTGGCTCTTTTCGATATTGACGACACTGGGGTTCAAGAAACCGTATCACTGAGCAAATCGCCGAGCAATTGCAAGGCATTCCACACGGATGTTCGGAGTGAATCGTCGGTTTTGAAGAGTGTAGACGCGACCGTGGAAGCGTTTGGTGGAATGGACATTTTTTTCAGCAACGCTGCATTCAATCGCGGATTCAAGCCAATTTTGGACACGTCAGAATCCGAATGGGACATGGAACTCGACGTCACGTTGAAGGGCGCATTTCTCTGTTGCAAGCATGTCCTTCCGCACATGATTGCCCGCGGTAAGGGTGTCATCGTACAGACCGCGTCTTATTTGGCGCTCGCGGCCTATCCCGGCTTTGGTGCCTACTGCGCAGCGAAAGGCGGGTTGTTGCAACTCATTCGCTCCGTTGCCGTGGACTACGCTGCGCAGGGTGTTCGGGCGAACGTGGTATGCCCCGGGCCAGTGGATACGCCTGCGCTGGACACCGTTCGACATGATTCAGAAACGATGCGGAAGCTTGAACGCTTGACGCTAGTAAACAGAATCGCGGAGTCCGACGAAATTGCGAACGTGGTCCTATTTCTCGCATCCGATGACTCTTCCTATATGTCGGGCTCTGTCGTTGTTGCGGATGGCGGCGCGCTCGCGAAATTGGGATGAGGATTGCGGGCGACCCGATTCCCCTTCGCAACAAAGTCGGGTACGCAGCGACTACATTTGCGTCAGACGGCTACGTTGCTCTTAGTATTAATATCTACTTACTTTTCTTCTATGTCGACGTGTTAGGTCTCGACGCGGGTGTGGCGGGTTTCGCATTGCTCGCTGGGAAAATCTGGGACGCTATCACCGACCCACTCATGGGGCATTTGTCGGATCGTACCGTTTGCCGATATGGACGGCGAAGACCCTACATATTCGGTGGAGGGCTGTTGCTATCAACAGCCGTCTGGATGCTCTGGGACCCTTGGTTCGCTCTGACCGATTCACGCAAAGGACTCTATCTCTTCCTGTTCTACCTCTTGTATTCCACCGGCTACACGATCACGATCGTTCCGTACTCTGCGTTGGGCGCGGAGCTATCAAGTGATTATTACGAGCGAACCCGCCTCTTCACCGTGACTTCGATCGCTGGCTCACTAGGGGGATTGGCAGCGGCATTGTCTATTCCCTGGATCTTGCTCAATTCTCCGGAGAAAGATCCAGGGAATAGACAATGCCGCTGCCAATCCCCCTAGTGAGCCAGCGATCGAAGTCACGGTGAAGAGGCGGGTTCGCTCGTAATAATCACTTGATA
>JAJDAB010000632.1 GCA_029262095.1 Candidatus Hydrogenedentota bacterium | reverse complement strand
GAACTCGCGGAACAACAACTCAACGCCATCCGAAAAGAACTGTTCACGCTGCCTCCCGACACCCTCGTCTACGTCGGCCACGGTCCCGCAACCACCATCGGAATCGAGAGTCAACACAACCCGTTCTTTGTGTAGCTCGCTTCCCAAGTTAGAAACACTTGCCAGTGCGAAACATCGGGGTCACTACCTAAACGACTTGGAATTAGAATTTTGGCTCGAGCACCCTTCGGGGCTCAAACGGTTCGGAATCTACTAATCAAAGAGAACACATTGGCTTACGAACTTACAACGTGGTGAGACTAGCGGCGACGAATCGCTCAGTTTGGTTATTGGGCATTGCTACTACCAATTCCTTTCGTTCTGTTTTGATTATCTTGCATCGAATCGAACACCATGCACTTCGCAAATGTCGAAGGTATGCAAAATTGTGCGCTACACAACCTTCTACAACGAAATTGTTCTCCCCCTCCGTGTACAAATTGTGAACTGGCTCCACGCGAGAAGATTGGAAGGACTCCTGAACTTCTTGCCCGAGCCCACTAGCGGTTACCAATATGTCTCCAATTCGAACGTGCTTCGCTCGAACCCAACCTCTATGTGTCAAGAAAGGGTGGGGAGGTGTTGTGCCGATAATGCGATTGGCGCTCGTTTTGATTTCCCAAATTTTTGCGAAGTCATGGTCCCGTCTGCGAACTACGGTCCGCTCGGTTAAGTTACCGGTCAAGGCATCATATGATAGGACCACATCGCCCCGCTCGACATTTGCTATCGCCCGGTCGCCATAGGGTGTCAGTATAGATGACGATGAAACGAAGCAGGTAGGTCCTCGATCTTTTCGTGCCTGTGCCGCTTGTTCCTCTTCTCTCTTGCGTACTTCTTCATTGTGTCTATGTTGTTGTTCCTCGTATCTTTTTTGGCGTTCCCGTTCTTGTTGCTGACGTTCTTGCTCATTCATTGATTTTCTCCCTTAATTAGTCCAACGCTCCTGATAGTCGTGTAACAAATTACCAAGCGAAAATGTTACTAAGAGATAGTACTGAAATAGTATTGCTTTACTAGTGATTATATCGTCACTCAATGTGGTCTTGGGAGAATTCGCCAGAATGCCCTAACGACGAGCAAACTCGTCCAACGATTCTTATCTACTTCCCCGTTTATCCGGGCCAATATACTTCATCGATGAATTTACGCTGCTTCACTCAAGTACAAATATATTGGGCGTGCTGGATTCATCCGTTCTGGGCTTGAGGCAAGGCAATTGACAAGGTTCATTGTTTATATTACTATCTGGTTATGGAACAAATTAGTTATGCAAATTCTGAATCGAGTCTGGACGCGGTATTTACGGCGCTGGCCAACCCAACGCGGCGGGCGATCTTGTCCCGGCTGGCGAATGGAGAGGCGTCGGTGAATGAGCTTGCCAAGCCATTTCACATGAGCCAGCCCGCTGTGTCCAAGCACTTGAAGGTGCTCGAGCGGGCAGGGTTGATCGAGCGAGAGGTGGATGAGCAACGCCGTCCCGCAAAATTGAAAGCTGAAAAGATGGCATTGGCCGTCGACTGGCTTACGGACTTCAAGGCGTTTTGGGAGACGAGTCTCGACCAATTGGATGACGTCCTCATGACTATGAAACGAACAACGGAGAAGGAAACAGACCATGACTGAGATACCCGAGTACGTTCTGGAACGCGTGTTCGACGCGCCGCGCGAGATGGTGTGGCGCACGTGGACGGACCCTGAACTCCTAGCGCGGTGGTACGGCCCAGGTGTTGAAACGATCATTCACAAGTTCGACCTAAAACCCGGCGGCACTTGGCTCAACGAAATGAAATGGGGCGATAACCGCGATCTAAGTAAGATTGATTTCAAGGAAGTCGTGCCGCAACAAAAACTCGTTTGGCATCACTCGTCCGCCGACGCGGATTGGAATGTCATTTCGAATCCGATGATGCCGGATTGGCCACGCGTGATTCTGACGACCGTGACGTTCGAAGACCAGGGTGATAAGACGAAAGTGCTGCTAACCTGGGTGCCGTATGAAGCAACGGATGCCGAAAACGCCTGCTTCGCCAACGCCATGAACAACATGGGCAAAGGCTGGGAAAGCGGCTACGCAATCATGGACGATATCTTCGCGGAATTGCAGGCGGGATAGGGTGAATTGATGTTGGCGGGGCGAACGATCTACGCGAAAATATGCTCTTGACATATAATGCATACCTATAATATAAGTACACTAGTTCACTCTAGGAGAATCGATCATGCACAAGATTCTATCCGTTTTGCTAGTGTTTTCGATCATTTTCGTCGCGTTCCCTGTTTGGAGTGGAACGAGCGTTTCGGACCCGGAATTAGCCGCGCTCTTCGGGGGCAGCGATTGCACGGGATCCTGGCATACGATCGTCTGCTTGCCGGAATACACGCAAGAATCCGAGCGGTTGTCAGCGTGTTGCAAGATCATTCAGGGCGTGTCGGGTGCCAAATGCGCACGCGGCTCCAACTACGGTCACGTATTCGGGGCATGCTTCCATCCTGGGATTACAAGTGATTACCACAACAATGACTACGACTCCTGCTACGGATCGGGTTTAGACGGAATGCCTTTCGGAGGATGCGGGCAGTACGTGTGGTATAAGTGCGTGTATTCGCCCACCATTGGATGTGATTTTTCTGGGAACAGCTGCCCTTCCGTGTTTGATAGCGTACCGGAGTGCAGTCCGCCTTCGACCGGATTCTGGGAAAACCCCAATACCAACTGCGACCCGGTTATCAATTAGCGCTGCACTTCCAAACGGTCATGACGCATTGCTGGGCTTAGCGCCCTAATCGCAATAGCTTAGTTTGAGTCGAGTTCAGCGATTCGGTCGCGCGACCATCTATGCGTGTCGGCGAGTTGGGTGTGCTTCTGTGCCATTTCCGAAAGTGACGTTGCCGCTCTCCGGGCGCTAGCCTGAAGAATTCTGCCAATGCCAAACCTGCGGAACGCCCTCTATCGATTAAATATATCTTGACACACTGCATATTACTATATTATAAGTACACTAGTTCACCTCTGGAGGGCAAATCATGCGAATTACTCTGTCCGCTATATTTGTTTTGTCGGTGTTCTTAGTCGTAGGTCCCGTTTGGGGTGGAGCCCAAGTCTCGGATCGAGAACTGTCGCAACATTTTGGAGGAGGGGACTGCACGGGAGCGTCGCACGCGGTGACCTGTTTACCCAGCCTAACTCAGCAGTCGTCAAGATGCTGCGTAACCGTCCAAAACGTGAATGGTCCCAGATGCGCAAGTTTCTCGACCTCGGGGTATGTCCTCGCAGCATGTTTCCATCCGGGCGTAACCAGCGACCATCACAGCAACGATTACGACTCCTGCCACGGGGGTGGGTCCGGCGAAGTTTTCGGGGGGTGCGGAGAATACATGTGGAGCAAGTGCATCTATTCCCACTCCACGATTTGCACGTTCACAGGGAACAGCTGCCCATCGGCGTTCGATGACCTGAGACAGTGCAATCCGCCTTCAACGGGTTTCTGGTTATACGCGAACCAAGACTGCGACTTCGTCGTCAACTAGGCGGGTAGCTTCCGAGGGAACCGATGCCGAGCGTATTGAAGCGAGCGTACGGATCTGGACCGTGCTACGGCCTCATCACCGCGCTTTGCATTCTGCCGTGCGCATCCTTATTCACGCCTAGGGCAGATGCTCTCGAACTGACTTCCGTTGCTGCAATCTATACCCACAAGAAAGAAGCACTCAAAGAATATGAAATCGCCTTTGCGCTGGAGAAAAACCGTTTCGAGGCAAACGGATCACCCACAGTAAGTGGGGACAAATACTACTCGACCATCGCGGTGAGTGACTCTCGATACCGCCTGGAGAACTTCGCCACAACGGTAGATGAGCGAATCCAACCCGTCGCGAAGGAAACCTACAGTGCCGGCGAATTTCGTTACCTGTCCTATACCGAAGGGGGATCGCCGGACAAAGGCTACTTCATGGCGAAACAAGAGGGCGAAGTTTTTACGAAACTGATTGCGGGGCCGTTGGCGTCCGCCGGATTAGCAAACAGCGACAGCTATTTCGACCCGTCGAAACACGCGAATCGTTTGCCGTACCCATTTGATGTTGGTGCCCTCGCCAATAGTCCGCTCACGGAACTGGGTTCCGACACGGAAACCATTGATGGGATGGAATGCTTCGTTCTGCGGTATCCGCAAGCGCCCGATCCAGTGTTGTTTCGCGTGTGGCTCGCTGCGGATTTCGATCTCGCTCTAGTGCGCGGTGAAATCTACGATGCCGGAGGGGATTTCGATGGCATGCGGACCGTTCGCATCTCGGCCGGCGAGTTTCGTGAAGTCGTGCCTGGGCTCCACATCCCAACGCGCTCTGTTCTTGAGGGGTATTCCAATTCAGACGCGAAAAGCCGGGTCGTTCGCGACGATGTGGCATGGTCGCACGAGTTTCGAATCGACACCATCGACCTATCTCCCGAGTTTCCCGACGATCATTTCATGCTCGAATTCCCTGATGGTATTTCGCTATGGGATCGAGCGCTGGACGTTACATTCAAGAAAGGTTACAAAGCGCCATTGGTCGACATTTTGGAAGACGACGTAGAGTCGATTGTAAGCAAGATTGAACGAAACGAAGCAAACGAGCGCGTTTTTATCCCCGAGGAACTCACGTCCGGTACCCTCCGCCCTCCGCGATCGGCCCGATCCGAACGCTCGGCCATTCCATGGCGTCAGGTAATTGTTGGCGCTCTACTTGCCACAGTTGTGCTTATGGGTGTGAGCGCCATACGAAATCGGTCTAAGCGGGTATGAACGTACGCCACCGTTCCGTATATGGAGCAATCGTCGCTGTAACAATAGTCGTAGCATTTATTGGCGACCGGACGCATGCTCAGGACGAACCCAAGGCGGCGAGGTTGCAGCATACGTCGGGCAATCTTCCCTCCAAGTACACATTCGACCACCAAAATGACCAATGGAATTCGTATGACGAGCTTCGAGGCATCCTTGAAGAAAGCCGCCGCCCGGATCAATGGCGAGCTATCTCCAAGAATCTCTGCGGACCCATCGCGTGCCGCTTCGCCGCAGAGACACTACTCGGAATCAAACCTGACCTGGTCGATCTTGTGGAATCGTGCCGTGTCGAATCCGGCGGAATTGGATCTAGCGTCTTGGCCGTCAAGGAGACGTGTGAGGACTTGGGTTTCTTTGTTGAAGCGCATCGCGTCGATTCGAAGAAACTAACTCCGGACCTCCTTCCCGCGATCATACACTTTGACAATCCCGATCCGCATCTGGTTTTCGTGCCATTGTTGGCCGACACCGGATCGGTGCTGGTGTGCGACGTGGATCGCATGAAGACGCTGTCCGCCAAACAGTTTCGAGATCGGTGGAGCGGCTACGTACTCACATTGCGAGTTTCCGAACCGGAACCAACGAACGTGGGCCTATGGCCATACCTTGCGGGTGCGATTATTGCCATCACGGCATGGATGCTGTTAAGCGTCATTCTTGCACGAACTAAGTCCTCCGCGCGGCACTACGACGTTTTGCTTCTCGGAATCGTATTCACGATGACTTGCGGATGCGAAGGCGCGGAGTCCAAAAAAATCGGGGCGCCACAGGTTGTCTTCACATCGCAGCGGCTTGACCTTGGGAAAGTGGTCGAGGGCGTACCGGTCGAAGTTGCCTTCGAATACCAAAACGCAGGCACCGCGCCGCTCGAACTCGAAGTTGAATCAATCAGTTGCGGTTGCGGAAAGTTTAAGTCTATGGACACCCCGCTTGCCCCCGGAGACACCGGTTACCTGACACTGACCTATACGGACAAGAAGAAGGGCTCAATCTATACACCCACGAAGACGCTGTCGGTCGCCTCGAACGATCCAAACGCCGCATCCGTCATGCTGGCATTTACCGCCAACGTCGTTCACGAGATTGAACTCGACTCGGACGAATCTCAAGTTTTGATTACGACACCGACCGAGCCCCTTCGAGGCGCGTTCGAATTCACCCGCAACGGACGTATCCATTCGTCAGATGTGATCGCCGTCGAATCGAAACACGGCAAATTGAGCGTAACGTGCAACTCCATTGACGTGGATCGAGGACGCTACCGTGTTGAATTCGAGGCGTCGCCGCCGCTCGACTTTGGTCAGTTTGTGGACAAAATCATTGTCGGACAAAATGAAAAGCAACAGATTCATACAGTTCGAGGGACAATCGCCGGACCCGTAACTATAGAACCTGGCATGGTGTATTGGGGTCTCGTGTCGAATGTCGATGCGGCGGATGCGAAGTCTGTCCGGGTGGACATGGCGGCGTCTATGAGCGGTGATACGCTAGGACTGCTCAGCGCTCCTATCGGAGTCTCCGCAACCGTTGAACGATTAAGCCCAACGCAGTGGGCGATTCAGGCCCATCTGGAATTGGATGAACTTCAAGACGCAGAAGGTGTCCATGGGGATATTGTGCTCCAGAGTAGCGCCTACCCTGATCACCGAATCATTGTCCCCGCAAAAGCATTCATCACACCGCGAGATTAAGAAGCGTCCACGGCATATCTATTTAGAAACGATGGCCGCGGCGATGTGATCGCGGTTTAGTTTCGCGATATGGCGGACGCTGATCGCTTTGGGGCAGGCGGCTTCGCATTCGTAGTGGTTGGTACAGTTACCGAAGCCTTCTTTGTCCATTTGTTCGACCATCCCTAAGACACGCTGGTGTTTTTCCGGCGCGCCTTGGGGGAGGTAGGCGAGGTGGGAGGCTTTCGCGCCAACGAACAGCATCGCGGACGCGTTCGGGCACGCGGCCACGCACGCGCCGCAGCCAATGCATTGCGCGGCGTCCATCGCGTTATCGGCCTCCTGCTTCGAGACGGGTATGGCGTGCGCATCCGGCGCCTGACCGGTGCGCACGGTGACGAAGCCGCCGGCTTGCATGACCCGGTCGAACGCGCTGCGGTCAACCATGAGGTCTTTGATCACGGGGAACCCTTTGGCGCGCCACGGTTCGATGGTGATGATGTCTCCATCTTCAAACCGTCGCATGTGGAGTTGGCAGAGCGTCGTTTCACGGTCCGGCCCGTGCGCTTGGCCGTTGACGACCGCGCCGCACGCGCCGCAGATGCCTTCGCGGCAATCGTGATCAAACGCAACCGGCGCAACGCCTTGGCGCTCCAGATCGGCGTTCAACACATCCAGTAGTTCGAGAAACGACATCGCAGTATCGACCTCGTTCATTTGGAACGATTCAAAACCACCGTCTGTGATCGGTCCGTTTTGTCGCCAAATGCGGAGCGTTACATTGATCTTTTTGCTCACTTGTAACTCCGTTGTGCGAGTTGCACGTCTTGGAATTGCAATGGTTCTTTGTGCAGTGTCGGCGTTTCCCCTACACCGTTGAATCCCCAGGCGGCGACGTAGGCGTAGTCTTTATCATTTCGCAATGCTTCGCCTTCCTCAGTTTGATGTTCAGATCGGAAATGACCGCCGCACGATTCGTTCCGGTGGAGGGCGTCCTGCACCATCATTTCCGCGAACTCCATAAAGTCCGCGACCCGACCCGCGCGTTCCAGCGTTTGATTCAGATCGTCGCCGGAACCTGGCACATTCACCTCCGCCCAGAACCGTTCGCGAATCTCGGGAATTTGTTGTAACGCTTCTCTTAGGCCCGCCTCATCACGTTCCATACCGCAATGGTTCCAACATAGCAACCCAAGTTCGCGGTGAAATTCGTCTACTGATTTCGCGCCTTTCGTGTCGACCAGTCTCTTGGTTTTTTCATTGGCCTCCGCGAGTGTGGCCTTCACTTCCGGCGCGTCATCCGCGACACCATCAAGTTTTGTCGACGCGATGTAATGGCCGAGCGTGTACGGGATAACGAAATAGCCATCGGCCAAGCCTTGCATGAGCGCGCTCGCGCCGAGCCGGTTTGCGCCGTGATCGGAGAAATTCGCTTCGCCTAGAACGAACAAGCCGGGGAGATTGCTCATGAGGTTGTAGTCCACCCAAAGGCCGCCCATCGTGTAATGAACCGCCGGGAAGATCGACATCGGGTCTTTGTATGGATTGGTCGCGGTGATGCGTTCGTACATCTGGAATAAGTTACCGTAGCGCGCTTCGATCGTGCTCTTGCCTAGCCGCTGAATTGAATCGCGGAAATCGAGATACACCGCCATGCCTGTATCGCCGACCCCGTGGCCCGCATCACACATGGCTTTCGCATTGCGCGATGCGACATCGCGAGGGACGAGATTACCGAACGCGGGGTATCTGCGCTCAAGGTAGTAGTCGCGGTCGTCTTCCGGGATTTGGTCCGGCGTGCGCTTATCATCCTTGTTCTTGGGCACCCAGATGCGTCCGTCATTGCGGAGGCTTTCACTCATTAGGGTCAATTTCGATTGATAGTCGCCATGGACCGGAATACAGGTAGGATGGATTTGCGTGTAACATGGATTGGCGAACAGCGCGCCCTTTTTCGCGGCACGCCATGCTGCAGTGACGTTGCACGCCTTCGCATTCGTACTGAGAAAGAACACGTTGCTGTAGCCGCCGGTCGCGAGGACGATCGCATCGGCGGTGTACGACTCGATCGCGCCTGTGATGAGAT
>JAJDAB010000631.1 GCA_029262095.1 Candidatus Hydrogenedentota bacterium | reverse complement strand
ACCGGCTACGGCGTCGACAGCCTTATTGCCGGAATTGCGAAAGTCGCCGAGGTGAAGTGGCTTGGCCGCACGCGCGATGACCTGGCGGGCACCTATCCCGACGCCGAAGAAGCGCGGATCTCCACGCTCATCATTCACGCGGCCCGTGAAGTCTGCCGGCGCAACTATGAATACGTGGAATTGGGCAAGGGCGCACCAGTCACAGCGGTCTTAGGCGCGGAAGGAATCACGGTGTTCGACCCGTATAGCGGTCCCGCCACAATTTACGACCGACCGGTCTAAAATACCGTGTTTCAGTAGAATCTGGCAGTAGTCTGCGTAGTGATGGGGCATCACACCCTCTTCAATCCTCCCCGGTCAAGAGGGAGGAAGCGATTTACACCCCAAATTCAATGATGATGCCTGATACCACTGGCTCGATTGTCCTCCTACCCTGGAGGGAGGGGTTAGCGGAGGGGGAATCCCACGCAGTCAACTCATAGTCAACGCCTCCGACGTCGCAAATTTAAACCGCTCTGGCGGCTCGTAGCTAGACGCGAACACCGCTTGGCGCTTATGATGCCTCCCGGTCCTTCGATCTTGGCCCGCTTACATCTAGGAGAACTTGGTCATGCGCGTAACGAATCTGGTAATCGCCGCCATCCTCACCCTCGCATTAGTCGCGCCGATTGCTGCGGCAGACCTGGAAGCCTACGTCGCCAAACCGGACGATTCGTTTCAATTTAAATTGCACGCGGTCGAATCTCTCGGTCTCGCTAAAGTTCACATCCTTCAAATGACGTCGCAGACTTGGCAAGGTGAGCCGTGGAATCACTGGGTCAGCGTGTACATTCCCAACAAGATTAAGCGCCCTGGTTACGGGTTGATGCTCATCAACGGCGGCGAGAACGGTAATGAGGCCAAATACAAAGAAGGTCAAGCAGCAGTCCTTGGGCAACTCGCCGCAGTTACGGGTTCAATCATGATCAACCTCGAACATGTCCCCAATCAACCCCTGTTCGGCGGGATGACCGAAGATGAAATAATCTCGTATTCGTTTGAGCAATACCTCGCCGGGAAAGGCGACGATTGGCCGGTGCTATTGCCGATGGCTAAGTCCGCCGTCCGTGCGATGGATGCCGTTCAGGCGTACACGCGCGATGAATTGGATAACGAAGTGAGCAAGTTTTTTGTGACCGGCGGATCGAAACGCGGATGGACAACATGGTTGTCCGCAGTCGTCGACGATCGCGTTTTTGGCATTGCGCCGGTCGTCATCGATACGCTCAATATGGCGGAACAATCCGTACATCAGCTCAAGAGTTATGGCCAGTACAGCGAGATGATCCGGGATTACACGGATCGCGACATTCAGAGCCAACGCAATTCTGAGCGCGGTGTGAGTCTCGTGCAAATGGTCGATCCGATCTCCTATTGCAACGAACTCACATTGCCGAAAATGCTCGTTATGGGCACGAATGACCCTTACTGGTGCGCCGATTCCGCTAATCTTTACATCCAAGACTTGCAGGGTGAGACCCACCTTTACTATGGCGCAAACGTGGGCCATAACATCAACCTTAACGGCGTGGCATCCGTAACCAAGTTTTACGAAAACCTAATCGACGGACAATCGATGCCGGAGTATTCTTGGACGAACAACGACGATGGATCGTTAACGGTCACATGGAACGGCGATGGGGCAAAGCCGCTGCTTTGGAAAGCGAGTGCGGAGGGCCGCGACTTCCGGAACTCCGAGTGGAAAAGCGAACTCCTTGAGGGCGACGGCGAAGTGACGGTGATCATGGATGACCCCGATGAAGGCTGGGTCGCGTACTACGTTGAATTGAGCTATAAAGGCGGCATTGCACCCTATGGCCTCTGCACGAATGTCACCATCTTGCCCGACCGGTATCCGTTCGAAGACTTGACCCACGAAGAATTCCGTTCGCGCGTGACTGCGGCGGGATCGGGCGAGTAGTTTCGACCGTTCGCTCGGTGCAATGCTAGATCGGCGATTATTTCTTGAGGATACCGCCGCGTCCCTGACTCAGATAGATCCCTTGCAAGTTCATCTTCAGTTCTTCGGGATTGTCCGACGCCCATTCCGCTTCTTCTTGCGAGATCAGACCTTCCTGCACCAGCTCAACCAAACTCATGTTGAACGTCTGCATCCCTTCTTCCTTACCCCCTGCGATGGCGTTCGGAATCTGTTTGAGCACATTTTCGCGAATGAGCTGCGCGATCGCAGGCGAGTTGAACATGATTTCGATCGCGGGAACACGCCCTTCGCCATCCGTATGCTGTATGAGGCGCTGCGCGATGGTCGCCCGCAACTGGAGGGCTAATTGGCTACGCACTTGGGCATGTTGTTCCGCCGGAAATAGATCGAGAATTCGATCGATGGTCAACATCGCGTTTGTCGTGTGCAATGTGCTGAAGACCAAATGCCCAGTTTCCGCGGCGGATACGGCGGCTTGAAACGTCTCAGCGTCCCGCATTTCGCCGATCATTATGTCATCAGGGTCTTCACGCATCGCTGCCCGCAGTGCGGTAGTGAAATCCTGCGTGTCGATCGATACTTCGCGCTGACTGATAATGCTTTTCTTATTTTGGTAGAGGTACTCAATCGGGTCTTCCAACGTAATGATGTGCGAACGCCGTACCTGGTTTATCTTGTCGATAATCGAAGCAAGCGTCGTAGATTTACCGCTACCGGTTGTGCCTGTAACCAAGACCAACCCGCGCGGAATCCGTGT
>JAJDAB010000630.1 GCA_029262095.1 Candidatus Hydrogenedentota bacterium | reverse complement strand
GCGAAAGTACGTTCATGGTCGAAATGATTGAAACGGCTGCGATTCTCAATTGCGCTACGCGTGCGAGCTTGGTTGTGCTCGACGAAATCGGACGCGGTACCAGCACGTTTGACGGCATCAGCATCGCGTGGGCCGTGGCCGAGCACTTGCACGACCGTATCGGGGCGAAGACCTTGTTTGCCACGCACTATCACGAGCTCACCCAACTCGCGAACAACATGGAACGCGTCCAGAATCTCAATGTGTCCGTTCGTGAATGGGACGGGAAAGTCGTCTTTCTTTACCGCATCGCGCCCGGTGGCGCCGATCACAGCTACGGTATTCAGGTGGCGAAACTTGCAGGGTTGCCTAGTGGCGTCATCGATCGTGCTCGCGGCATTCTTGAGCTGTTGGAATCAGGCAATGCGCAAGCGTTAGGCCTTCATCAACAACTGAGCCTCTTCGTATCCGAAGATTCGTTATCGCCCCGGCGTCCCGCGAAGAGCGCGCTGGACTCGCTCGTCGAAAAAGCCGATCCCGATGCAATGTCGCCACGGGATGCGCACGAGTTTCTATACGCATTGAAGAAGGCGCTCAAAGAAAACGAGTAGCTACAAGTCAGTAGTTAGGGCCGAAGGCTTTTGCCCATCCTAAAAGCCCTTCGGTATCCATGTGCGTTAGCGCAGTGTGGGATTCTTTCACAACTTCCGCGAGCGCGCGCGTTCGCTTTCGCGCCCGGACGATAACACCGGCCGATTCTGCCTCATCCATCTTGCAGCCAGTGACATGGAATCCGTGTTGCGCAAAAACTTCCTCAAGCTCGGTCAAACTGGTAATACCTAACGCTGCTGAAAAGTCTTGAGCGCCTAACCGCAGAATCAACGTTCCGCCGCTCGAGAGCATGCCGTATGCCTTATCCAGCGCGCTGAGAACGTTGTCTCCGAATAGTTTGCTCGTCGCGACTGAAAGAACATTGGCCTGAATTGGGACGTCGTTTGTTGAGACGAGATCGTCGTATTCTAGGGAATCGTGCGTCGCCGATTCCTCGATCATGCCGATGACCATTGTAAGACCGCGTTGCTTTAGCGATTGCAAATGCGGTCTCAATTCAAGCCCGGCATCGATCACCGTTCCCGATCCGTAAGGGACGAGCTCAGCGCTGGGACTCAAAGTAGTTGCAGAATTTTCGCGCTTGCCAAAGGACGGAACTCTGTCTGCAATCGTCGTTAATAGCGTGTCGATACGATCCAGATATCGATGCGTCGTCGTCGCCAGATCATAACCGGCCCGCGCGATGGCTTCACGTTCATCTTCGTGCTCAAGATAGTAACGCACTTTTTCAACCAGTTCGTTTGAGTCGTCGTACAGGATGAGATGCTTTCCGTCTTCGACTAGACCGGTCAAGCCGTTACGATCGGCATCTCGATTTGTGATCAGGGGACGGCCCATCGCCATTACCTCGAAAATACGCATGTTAACTTCGTGCACGGCGGAATGATTAAAAACAAGTTTTCCGGCTGCGATTGTCCGACATAAGTCGTCATAAAAAACCTGCGATGTCATATGCACCGAAAACGCCGATTTCAGGTGTTGAATCAAATCGTGCCGAACTTGATGGACGGGTAGCGTCACGCTTCCCGCAAAAGCCACGTCAAATTCGCGGGGTACGTCGACGGGGTAATGTGATTTCGGGTTACAGCCCAGCGGGAGCCAGAATACGTTTGCGGCCCCGACTGCGCGCAGGTACTCAACGCTGGTCTTCTGGGCCGGAAACACAAAATCGTACAGTTGGGCTTCAACGTAGTCTGAAATCGATTGCCACGTATCAACCGTGATATAGGCGGTAGGGCATATAATTCCTTCCAGGTCGGGCTGCAATGTGACACCACCGTTTGCGATGACAACGATGAGGTCTGGATTCCAGCCGTCCGGAAGAATCGTGCGTAGACTCTGGCGTGAGTCCAGGTCAGTTTCGATATCGTTTGGAATCAACCTGTCGACGAGATCGCCTAGATTCCAATCTTCGATCTGCTTGGCGTCGTAACCGGGGCCGACAGTGATTACGTCGGCGCGTTCTCGAAATGCATCGACATAGTGTTGCGTCCAGCAAAGCGTGTCCGCCTTGGTCAGGACACAAATGCGTAGACTGGATGTGCTGGTCGCGTTAATAGTGTTCACCGAGTTCGGCCACCCAATCGTTCAGTTTCTGCCGGTCCATATCGGGCAAATCGCGAAATCCATCTTCAAAAATTCGTTGCAGCACGCGAGTTCGCTTTCGCGCGCGTACGATGACGCCGGTGTCGCCCGGCGCCTCATCGACATTACCCATGTTTAGATGCATGCCGCATTCGTTCAACGCGAGCTCAAGTTGATTGAAGGTGGCGATTCCAAGACCGGTCGAAAAGTCGTGCGCCGAAAGCCGAAGAATTAGCGTGCCGCCCGGCGCCAAGAGGTTACGGGCACGGCGGATCGCGTCGCGCGTTTTCTCGTGGAGCAACGTAGTCTCCGGCAACACGATCACGTCGACTTCACGGGGCCAATCGCTGGCGTCATCGAGCGAGTAGATATGTGAGTAGGCGTCCTTTGCTGCCGATTCAGCTGCGATCCCCAACATTTCAGTCACGCCCCTCGCCTTCATTTCATCTGCATTCGATTGAAGGTTCAGCCCAAAATCCACGACCTGCTTCGCCCCGTACGGGACCAGATTCGCGAACCGGTGATCGACGCGTCCACCCAGATTTGGATTTGTGTTTTTCAATGCTGGAACGTGTGCTGTAACTGTTTCCAGAATCGTATCAACCCGGTGCAAATAGGTGTGATGGGCGGTGACGTGATCGTATCCGGCGCGCGCGATGGCTTCTCGTTCGTTTGGGTGATCGAGGTAGTACTCCACGCGTTCGACGATGTCGTGTTCATTGTCATACACGATCAAGTGCTTGTCGTCCTCAAATAGATCGAGCAAGCCATTGCGTTCCGAGTCGCGATTTGTCAGCACGGGTCGGCCCATAGCCATCGCCTCGAAAACCCGCATATTTACATCGAAGACTGCACAGTGATTGAACGCGATCCGTCCCCGGGCCATGATCGCACAGACCTCATCGCCGAATGCGCGCGTTACCGCGATCGAAGTAAACTTTTCTTGCAGCCGTTTCAACAATTCGTGGCGCTGTTGATGAACAGGCAGAATAATATTACCCACAAATGCGATATCGAGATTCGGTGTCGCATCTGCTGGAAAATGCGTCGCCGGATTACACGCGAGCGGTAACCATTCCACGTTCGCCGCGCCCGCCGCACGCAACCGCTCCACGAACGTACGTTGCGCCGCGAACGTGAAGTCATAACACTGCGCGTCCACGTAGTCGCCGGGACTCTGCCACGTGTCAATACTGAGATACACCGATGGGCAGATGACCGTGTCGGGCAACGTACGCAACGCGACGCCCCCTTTTGAAATGCCGACGATGAGATCCGGATCCCATCCATCGGGCAGAACGATTCGCAAATCCAGATCATTGGTCAGCGGTATATCGACATCGTTCGGGACGAGGCGATCCGCATATTGGTCGACACCCCAATTCCCCAGTTCGTCAGGCGCGAGACCCGGACCCACGGTAATCACTTCGGCCCGCTGGCGGAACGCGTCGACGTAGTGCTGGGTCCAGGCCAATGTATCGGCCTGCGTCAATATGCAGATGCGCACCGTGTGCGTCGCCCCCTCATGACGAATCCGTCGGCCAATCCCCCAATTCCCGGCCACAAATTCGATTCTTAACGGTATACTCTAGGTATGTATGATATCCGCCGTTGTCAGCGGCGCTAAAGAACGATATCATGTTGACCGATAAACGAATACATATACAGAACGTATTATGGCCTTTGGGGAAGACAGTGGATACACAAATCCAACAGTTTCGTGAAGAACTCGCCAACAGCCTAACCCACGGCCTCGGCCTGTTGCTCGCTATCGCCGGTTTAGTGGTGCTCGTGGTGTTTGCCGCCATGGGCGGCGATACCATGCACATCGTCGCATTTTCCGTGTTCGGCGCCTCGA
>JAJDAB010000629.1 GCA_029262095.1 Candidatus Hydrogenedentota bacterium | reverse complement strand
TGATTTGTTGCAAAAAGTGAATACAGGGGGTAGTTATCCTGATTCGCAGACACTTGAAATGCTTCGTTTGCTCAAACGCTACAAGTTAACGCGTAATCAGCAAATGGAGTTTACCTTTACCACCGAAGCGCCCCCGTCGGCAATTCAGCCGGTGATAGAAACGGCAAGCGCTTCGCTAGACGATTCCGACGATTCGTAACTGAAAAGAAAGCGTTGCCCCAATGGAAATTCTCCGTCTAGTGGTCTATGCGATCTCACTCTACATCGCCATCGGTATCATTATCGCCTTAGCAATGCAGGCGCGCGGCCTTCGCCACATCGATCCCGCCACGATTGGTTCCGGAATTTTCTTCCGCATGCTCATCACGCCTGGACTCATTGCGTTGTGGCCCATCCTTTTAACCAAACATGTTCGTGGTAGCGGCGCAGGGTCGCTTGAATCGCCAGTCAATCCAACCGGATTAAGACGCCTACACGGGCTGCTAATTGGAATCATAGCGTTCAGTACGCCGATTGTCGCTGGAGTCGGGTTGTGGAACCGGCCCACATTCGAACGGGAAACGCCCCAAATCAATCTGCACACAGACGAAGCGCGGATTACCTGGTCGCGAATGGTTAAGAGGGACATTGTCGCAGCCCATATTCCACAAGAATTGGCTGCATCTCGCCTCGTCTACTGGTCGCCTACCAACTCGAACGAACCGAATGAACGCGTCCTGCTTCGCATGATCGACGGCTTTGGGACGTTCTCTTTCGACGTGCCGAATGGGGAGCGCGGTACGCTCTCATTCTATGAAACAAATCGCGGCGCGTGGGAAACGATATTCGATCTCGGAGTCTCAACCTGAAATGGGCGCGTCGTATCATAGCGTTCATTGGAACCGGCAGAAACGCCTCTACGATTTCGCAATTGGCTTCATCGTACTGGCGAGCTTCGCACCGTTTGCTGTCGTATCACTCGCGCTAAAGCCCGGCATCACAGCCGAAACGCTCATCATCCGCGGCACGGCCCTCACGGCGATCATCCTTTTGCACGTGATCCTATGCATTGGCCCGCTGGCCCGACTGAACAAGAGATTCTTACCCCTACTTTACAATAGGCGTCACTTCGGCGTAGTCATGTTTGTTCTCGCTGCGGTTCACGCCATCTTCGCCATCTTTCAATTTCATGCGCTGGGAAACTTGAACCCTCTACTCAGTGTATTCACGTCCTATCATCGTGAATACGGCATTGCAGAAGGAATCGAACACTTTCCCTTTGAGCCATTCGGATTCGTCGCGCTCACTATTCTTTTTCTGATGGCAGCGACAAGCCATGACTTCTGGTTGCGCAACCTTGGCGCATCGTTCTGGAAGACGATGCATTGCGGCGTGTATGTGGCCTACGGGTCACTAATCGTCCACGTCGCCTACGGCGTTTTGCAATCAGAACCGAGTCTTTTCTATCCCGTGCTACTCGGCCTGGGATTCCTCGTCGTTGCGTCGCTTCATCTCATCGCAGCTCGCAAGGAATTTCGAACGGACCGGCGCAGCGAATCTATTCGGGAGGGCGGTTTCGTCAAGGCTTGCGCGCTTCAGGAGTTGGAGGAATCAAAGGGACATGTCGCGGTAGTCGAAGGTAAACGGGTAGCCGTATATGTCCAGGATGGCCGCGTTTACGCCTTGTCGAATGTGTGTCGCCACCAAGGCGGCCCTGTCGGCGAAGGCTGCATTGTCGATGGATTCGCGACATGCCCGTGGCACGGCTGGCAATACCGACTCGACAACGGACAAAGTCCGCCGCCGTTCGACACCGAGTTCGTCCCCACACACAACATTCGTGTCGTAGATGGCGTTATATACGTAGACCCGAATCCAAATGCGCCGCTTACGGTATGTGAAGGTGTAGCGGTTGACCTCAAAGGCGACGCAAGCGCCGTGCATGAGTTTTTTGTCGGATACCTCCCGAAAATGCCCGCTTCATTGGCACGCCACACGCGAACCGTCGCGATGAGTACGACCGCCGCTGTACTGATAACGGTCGGAGGGATAGCCGCAACACAGCAACCCTTCGACGAAGGATCGTTCGAGTTCGGCGTAGCGCGAACGTTCGAAGGGGTCATATCCGAATCCCCTGTTCCCTCGTTCTTCGGCGCAGAAGCCGGTAGCGACGAAGAGGCACATCATTATCTGTTATCAGCGTTCGGTAAAATGGGATTACCCGACTTCGCTACGGGCAATGATGGCGAGAACGTTCGATTCAACGGCACACTAATCACGCGACACGATCTAACAATGATCGAAATGAACGATTCGGGATCGTTCGAGCGAACGGGCCAGACCCCGGAGGCGCCAAGCCACTCCGAAGGGTTCGAAATTCGCGTGGTCGGCGAACTCGTCGATACCAAGTGTTTTCTCGGCGTAATGCGGCCGGCACACGGCAAAGTTCACCGCGCATGCGCAATTCGATGCCTTGAGGGCGGTATCCCGCCGGGCATATGGGTGAGTGAGAACGGCGTGGATACCGTGTACGTGCTTGCCGGTTTCGGCGATCATCCCCTGGATATTGACCTACAACTTGCGGGTCGAAAAGTCGAAGTGGTCGGCGAATCCGAGTTGCACGGCACAATTCCAATAATTCGCGTGACATCGCTGCAGCCCGCCCCCGAATAAACGGGTGTTGATGACCCTGGGAATCGAGCGCATTGGTGCCGTGCGCTATACTGGTCCGAATGGACAAGTACCGCCATAGCAACCAATGCGTTCGCAACGATGGAATCCTCGTATGACGACCGCCGTACAAACACAGACCGCGATTTCGGGGTGCACAGCCGCGGTTGATCGTTGTCTTGAGCTAGTCTCGCAGACCGATGACCGAGCATTTAGCCATACACCGGAAGGACACGGCTCGATCGGTGAACATCTTCGGCATTGCATCGACCATTTCGTCTGTTTCTTCCGGGACTTCCGATCGGGGAGAGTCAACTACGATGCGCGCGAGCGATCTGCCGATATCGAAACCGATCGAGCGATCGCCAGCGCCGCGATGCAAGGAATTCTGCACCAGTTATCGGCGCTCGAAAACGAGCGATTAGATCAACAACTAGTCGTATATCAGACGGCCGCTCCGGACGAGTCCCCAATCGAGATGAACTCTTCGCTCAGTCGGGAGCTCGTTTTCCTATCTGGGCACACTGTTCATCATCTAGCCCTCATGGTGTTAATTGCCGAACGCGCAGGTGGTGCACCGTCTACGGAGTTGGGCGTAGCTTATTCTACGACCGCCCACCGGGCCAGTCGGCCCTCCTAACGATCGATTACTGTGTGCACCGTAACCGTACAACGAACGCCGGAACGCTATCGGGTCACGATGAACCGCGACGAGTTACGTACGCGTGGTGCGGAAATTCCACCAACGTTGCACTCGAGTTCCGACACAACTTGGGCAGGCCCAATCGATTCGGATGCCAGGGGCACATGGATTGGCACCAACGAGTTTGGTATTACCGCCTGCTTACTCAACGCCTATTTTCCAATCGGTGCCGCCCCGGAAGCGATCCAGTCCGGGGCGAAGAGCCGCGGCGTAATCATACCGGGAGTGTTGGTAAACCAATCGTTTAAGCAATGCGAATCGTGGCTGATTAACAATCTCGATCCGACGGAGTACGCGGGATTCATGTTGCTCGTCGTCTCCGCTGATACGTGCGCGCATTTCTTGTGGCCAGGCCACGGCAACCTTCAACGCATTTCACATGATGACGAATGGATGTGTTTAACGTCCTCGTTTATCGATTCGTCCGATGCCGAACTTTGGCGCTACTCCACGTTTCGGTCCTGGATCGATCAGGGCGCACCAAGTAAAGACGATGTACCTGAATTTCACTTGCAGCGCGACGAAGGCCGGGAATCGCTATCGCCACTCATGAATCGCGATTACAGCGTGACGCGATCCATCACACAAGTGATCGCGACTCCCAATGAAACCCAAATTCGATATTGGTCGGATCCGCAACCGAATTCAGATACGACACGTCCGACGGCTGCAGTCACTCTCGCGCGCAGCCAAGCCGGCCAAACGCGGGAAGAATGCGCGGGGGCTGGATGACGGAATGGTTTCTGGCTGCGGCCGAAAAGCTTGCGGACAGCCCTATGCTGCAGGGCGCGTTGGCGGCGATGTGTACATTTGTTCTTGAAGATCCGACCACGGTAGGCAGCGGTTTGTTGGTCGCGGACGGCCATATGGCATTCGCGACTGCGATGATCGGACTTTCAACCGGTATCGCACTTGGCGATTCCGCGCTGTATGGCGCAGGCCGATGGATGGCCCCGAGTCTCGTCCGATGGGGCATTCTTTCACGCAATCGCCTCGAAAAAGGAAAGCGCTGGTTTGCACGCAATCTAATTTCCGCCGTGCTCATCTCACGCATCGTTCCGGGGATGCGGCTTCCCGCGTATACCGCCGCCGGAGTCTTACACGCGCCACTCGGACGCTTCCTCGCACTTGTCGTTTTCGCATCCGTCGCATGGACTTTCCTGTTGTTGTCTCTGACCGTAAAAGTTGGTGAGACTGCTCTGCCCTGGTTGGGCGCGTTCAAGTGGCCGTTGGTTATCGCGTTACTCGCAGGATGGGTGATACTACAACGCCGGTCATCCCAATGGATATCAACAGATGAGGAAGAGAACGAACAATCCAATTCCCCCGCGACGTCGTACTTCGAGTTTTGGCCACCCATAGTATTCTACGCGCCCGTAGCGGTCTATTACGCGTGGCTCGCGCTTCGTTATCGTAGTGCAACGCTACCCACCGCGGCGAACCCTTCGATCTATTCAGGCGGAATGATCAAAGAATCAAAGTCAGATATCCTCGATCTCGTTCCGGAGTCGCAACAGGAGTGGTTACCAAAGTACACGACACTGCAACGAACCTCAGAATCGGTCAATGATTTGACAGCGCGTGCCAGTATCGCACTTCGAGAAGCCGGACTAGATTACCCGTTCGTTGCCAAGCCTGATGAAGGACTGCGAGGCGATGGAGTTCAGATTATTCGGGATGACGACGCATTGACGGCGTACGTGGAGGCTTTTCCGATCGGCCTACCGATCATTTTTCAGGAACTGGTTGACGACCCTCATGAAGCCGGCGTGCTGTACTACCGACACCCAACATCTGAATCTGGATCGATCATGTCGATTACAACAAAAGAATTTCCGGCCGTCGTCGGGGATGGCCAACATTCGATTCGCGAACTCATTCTCGCCGATGATCGTGCGTACGTCATTCAGGATGTTTATCTAAAACGACACCGCGCTGAACTGGATCGCGTACTCGAACACGGTGAACGATTCCTGCTCGTCTTCGCGGGCAATCACAAACAGGGCGCAATTTTCCGGAACGGATGCGATCGCTTGACGCCAGCGCTATTGGACCGGTTCGACGCAATCTCCAAAGCGATTCCCGGCTTTTTCTTTGGTCGATACGATGTCCGCTATGCGTGTCCAGACGCTTTCGCTCGCGGAGAGGGTTTCCGAATCATCGAAATCAACGGCGCAGGCGCGGAAGCAACGCATATCTGGGACGCGCGCACGACGCTTCGAGAAGCGTATCGAACGCTCTTCGAACAATTCCGGATTCTTTTCAAGATCGGTGACGCAAACCGCCGTGCCGGCACGAAACCTATTGGTTCGCTACAATTCCTACGCGATTTCCGCGCATACCAGGCCCAATCAGCGGCCTACCCTGAAAGCCACTGACCCATGGCGCAGGCTGACTCCTTGAATTGAGAGCTCATGAAACCGACTGATACCGTACAAACCAAACTAACCATCGCACCGTATCAAGGCGACGACGCACTGCATCCGGATTGGAACGCCACCGACGTACTACAACTCCCAAATGATCGGGCCGATCGGTACATCGTAGGCTTCGCCCATTCCGATCGATGCATCGATGCCGCGCTTCGATTGCGCTATGAAGTGTTCAACCTTGAGCTGGGCGAAGGCCTTCCGGAATCCGCGGCAACGGGTATGGACCGCGACGCGCTCGACGCACAAATGACCCATCTCGTTCTCGCGGATTCGACATCCAACGAAATCGTCGGCACCTATCGCATGCAAACCGCCGCGCATGCACTCGCGCATCAAGGATTATACTCGGCTCGCCAATACGATCTTGGCGCGTTCGAGCCATTCATGCCCAGAGCCGTGGAACTCGGACGCGCTTGCCTGGCGGTCGATCACCGGGTACTCCCCGCAATCATGCACCTATGGATGGGTATTGGCGCGTTCATGAATCGATACGATCAATGGTATTTGTTCGGGTGTAGTTCATTGACGACGACCGATC
>JAJDAB010000628.1 GCA_029262095.1 Candidatus Hydrogenedentota bacterium | reverse complement strand
GGCCCTGGACAAAGAGCTCGCGACGCTCGTTGACGGTTACGCAATCACGCTAGTGACGAAGTCAGTAGAACCACGCACGATGCGCGTATTGCCTCGTGGCAACTGGATGGACGACTCCGGCGAGGTCGTCACGCCCGCCGCGCCGCAATTCATGACGAACGCGCCAATCGAGAATCGCCGTGCCACGCGCCTCGATCTCGCACAATGGCTCATTGCGCGGGACAACCCCTTGACTGCTCGCGTATTCGTGAACCGCTTATGGAAACGCTTCTTCGGCACAGGCCTCTCCAGCGTTTTAGACGACCTCGGCGCCCAGGGGGAATGGCCGACCCATCCCGAACTCCTCGATTGGTTGGCGGTCGAATTTATGGATAGCGGCTGGGATGTCAAACATATAGTTCGCCTCGTGACGACTTCTACGGCCTACGCACAGTCGTCTAACCCACGACCTGACCTCACGGAAATCGACCCGTACAACCGACTTTTAGCCCGGCAAACGGCTGGTCGTCTGGACGCCGAACTCGTGCGTGACAATGCGCTCGCGGTTAGCGGGCTCTTGGTATCAAAAATTGGTGGACGCAGTGTCCGACCGTATCAGCCCGAAGGCTATTACGCGCACATGAATTTTCCCAAGCGGACCTATCAAGTCGACACCGATGTGAATCTATATCGCCGCGGCCTATACACGCATTGGCAACGCAGCTTTCTGCATCCGAGCATGCTGGCCTTCGATGCGCCAAGCCGCGAAGAATGCACCGCACAACGCGCCGTCTCTAACACACCGCAACAAGCGCTCGTGTTGCTCAACGATCCCATCTATGTGGAAGCCGCGCGCGCATTCGCTGAACGCATCATTCGAGAGGGTGGCGAGACTGCGCCCGCTCGTATTGCGTGGGCCTTGCGTGAATCCTTGACGCGAACGCCTGAAGACTTCGAAGTGCAAGTGCTGACAGAGCTGATGGCGGACCACCTGCAACACTTCGTCGCCAATCCCGACGATGCAAAACGCGCATTGAGCATCGGCGTGAAACCCGCGCCGTCTGATATCGCGACAACGGAACTCGCGGCATGGACCTCCGTTGCGCGTGCGATTCTAAATTTGCACGAAACCATTACGAGAAGTTGACGATGAACGAATTCGGAAATCATCCACTCGACGAGACCCGGCGGCAGTTCCTTGGACGAATGGCGACCGGCGCGGGCAGCTTGGCACTCGCATCGCTGCTCAATCCGACCGCGAACGCGACGATCGGCGGCACACTGCAAACCCACTTGCCTGCGCGCGTTAAACGCGTTATCCATTTATGCATGGCTGGCGGCCCGTCGCATCTGGAATCGTTCGACTATAAACCCGAACTCGCCAAACTCGATGGCCAACCCATGCCCGCATCCGTAACGCAAGGCCAACCCATTGCCCAATTACAAGGCGCGGAACTCAAATGCCTCGGCCCGCAACATACCTTCGCCAAGTACGGCGAGTCGCAACAAGAAATCTCGACCGTATTTCCACACATCGGCAGTATTGCAGACGACATTTGCATCGTGCGATCGATGCACACCGAACAAATCAATCATGATCCCGCACACACCTTTATGAACACCGGCACCGCCATCCCTGGTCGGCCCAGCATGGGCTCATGGGTAACGTACGGACTCGGCAGCGAGTCCAACAATCTCCCCGGCTACGTCGTGCTCGTATCGGAGGGTGGGGGACAGTCGCAACCCATCGCCGCGCGCCAATGGCACAGCGGATTCCTACCCAGCAAACACCAAGGCGTCCAATTCCATTCAATTGGCGACCCGGTTCATTACGTGCGATCGCCGGAAGGATATGATTCCGATCGGCAACGCGGCGTGATCGACGCAGTCCGGAAACTCAACGAGTTCCGTCAAGACACAATTGACGACCCCGAGATCGCCACACGCATCAGCCAGTACGAAATGGCATTCAACATGCAGACGAGCGTTCCGGATCTCATGGACTTATCGAACGAACCGGAATACATCTTCGATCTATACGGCACAAAGGGCGGCGATGGATCGTATGCCTCCAATTGCCTTCTCGCGAGACGCCTCGCCGAACGCGGTGTTCGCTTTATCCAACTCTATCATCGCGGCTGGGATCACCACGGCGGCGTAAAAGACGGCGTAAAGACGACCGCCGGACTCGTCGACCAAGGGACTGCCGCGCTCATCAAAGATCTCAAACAACGCGGCATGTTCGACGAAACCCTTATCATTTGGGGTGGCGAATTCGGGCGCACGCCAATGGCCCAGGGCAGCGGCCGGGATCACCATATTCGCGGATTCTCAATTTGGATGGCCGGAGGCGGTATCAAGGGCGGAACGTCATATGGCAGCACCGACGATTTCGGCTATTTCGCCGTCGACAACAAAGTCCATGTCCACGACCTACACGCCACAATGTTGCACCTGCTCGGCATCGATCACGAACGAATGACCTACCGCTTTCAAGGCCGAGATTTCCGGCTAACGGACGTACACGGAAACGTAGTGCACGATATTTTGGCCTAGTCGGGGAGGGTCGATTCATTTTCCGGTTTGGAGTTCCGCCTTTAGGCGGTAGGTTTTCCACCGTTAACGACCGCCACAGAGTCGGAACTACGAACGCCGCCACAACTCACCAACCCGCTTAGCATTCTCCTCGATTCCAGCCCAATCGCCAGCCTCAATCATTTTCGTCGGCGCGACCCACGATCCACCAACCGCCAACACATTCGACAACGCCAAGTAATCGGGAACCAGCAACGGGCCTATCCCGCCGGTCGGCACAAATTGCACTTCAGGCAACGGTCCCGCGAGCGCCTTAAGTGCATCGACACCGCCACACGCTTCCGAGGGAAAGAACTTCACCACCTCAAATCCCGCCTCAGACAGCGCCATCACTTCGCTGCTAGTTTGCGCGCCGGGAATCGCCGAAATCTTCGAAGCAACGAGCGCGTCCAAGAGGTTCGGCGTCATCCCAGGCGTCACCACAAAGTCGGCCCCCGCCGATTCTGCACGCGCAAGATCATCACGGCTTCTGACAGTACCCGCGCCCACGCACAGGTCAGGGTACCCTTTCTTCAGTGTGCCAATCGCCGCAAGTGCACCGTCCGTTCGCAGGGTAATCTCAATCAGGTTGAGACCTCCCGCCCGTAAGGCTTCCGCGATGCCCAGGGCTTGTGCAGCGTCTGCGACGGTTACAACAGGGATTACTCTCGCGGTTCGCAGCGCGTCCAATATCGATGGCTCAAAACGCATCAGAACTCCGTTCTCGTGTTGCTGTGCAGGATACAAATGAATCTCTCAAAACCAATAACAGTTTCAACATGTAAACAAAATACCCTTTGTTTCCCACGCCGGTCCACAACGTCCACCAAGTCCAGTGCAACCGATTCTCCTAGAAGTAGAGCCATCCGATCGTGCCGAGTGCCCCCGGGTTCGCGAATGGGTTCATGAGACGCTATAGTCGTGCGTTTCGTAATCAGCGATGCACGACACGGGGGCGTCAACGCGCGATGAGTCCACTCAAGCAGTTAATGAAGCAATACTGGGGGTACGACGAATTCCGTCCGTTGCAGGAAGAGGCGATGGACGCGGCGTATGCCGGTCGCGATTCGCTCGTCGTTATGCCGACTGGCGGCGGAAAATCGTTGTGTTTCCAAGTCCCCGCGCTCGCGTCGGAAGGCATGGCTGTCGTGGTCTCTCCGCTCATCTCGTTGATGAAAGACCAAGTCGATTTTCTCGATTCCTGCGGGGTTGCCGCCTCGTGTATTCATAGCGGATTGGATGGCGCTGAAAAACGAATCATTGACGAACGGCTACGCGCGCAGTCAATCAAAATATTGTACGTAGCCCCCGAACGACTCGCGGTGCCCGCGTTCATGGAATACCTGAGAAAAGTCCCGCTCTCGTTTTTCGCGATTGATGAAGCGCATTGTATTAGCCACTGGGGGCACGACTTTCGTCCCAGCTACCGCGAACTGCGGGCGCTCAAAATGAACTTCGATGGAATTCCCGTCCATGCCTACACAGCAACGGCGACATCCCCGGTGCGTGAAGATATTTGTGCACAACTCGGTCTCGCGAGTCCCGAAATTCTCGTCGGCGATTTCGACCGGCCAAACCTTACCTATTCGGTCTTGCGGCAGAACAACAAAAAGCAGCAAGTGCTCGATTGCGTCGAGCGACACTCCAAGGAATCGGGCATTGTGTACTGTCCATCCCGCAAGAAAGTGGAGGACATGGCCGATTTCTTGAGCGATTCCGGTCACTCGGCATTGCCCTATCACGCGGGAATGGGCGATTACGAACGAAAGCGAAATCAAGAAGCGTTTACCCGCAGCGAAACCGACATCATCATTGCGACGGTTGCGTTTGGAATGGGAATCGACAAACCGGATGTACGGTTCGTGATCCATGCAGGCATGCCGAAATCGCTCGAACATTACCAGCAAGAAGCCGGCCGTGCCGGTCGAGACGGCCTTGCTTCTGAATGCGTGCTCTTGTACTCGAAGGCCGATCATGGATTCTGGCGTCGGCTACTTGCGGACCTCGAAGATGACGTATATTCCGCGGCTGTCGGTAAGTTGGACGACATGAACGGGTATTGCACGCAAGTGGAGTGCCGCCACAAGCGGCTTGTCGAATACTTCGGGCAACCATTCCTCAAAAAGGAGTGCGATGCATGTGATGTCTGTCTCGATGAAGTGGATTGCCACGAAGATTCATTAAAAATCGCACAACAAGTGCTAACTTGCGTCGGCATACTGGGTGACGTCGCCGGTCCTTCGTACACGACACTCGTGTTAGCCGGTGCCAACGATGAGCGCATTCGCACGAAACGGCATCACGAGCTGCCCGTCTGGGGCGCGCTATCCGCGCATCACCGAAATGACGTGCGCGATTGGATCGAACAACTTGTTGGCCAGGGCTATCTTCGCAAACAAGGCGAGTACAACATCCTCTCGGTCACCGACACCGGCGAATCGGTTTTGCTTGGTGATGAAAGCCCGCGCCTGTTGAAACCGGCAGTCCGCAAACCGAAGGGAGCCCAGGCGCAACGCAAGAAGACCTGGGAAGGCGTTGACATGGGCCTCGTCGATCGGCTGAAAGCCAAGCGTCTCGAACTCGCCCGAGAACGCGGCAAACCGGCCTTTGTCATTTTTGGGGATGCAACGCTGAAAGACATGGCATTGAGACAGCCGCAATCGTATGAAGAATTACTCAATGTCCAGGGAATTGGCGAAAAGAAGTGTAATGATTTCGGCGGCGTGTTTCTCGAAGTGATCGATCAGTACCAGAGTGGGGAAGGGGAATCCGTCGCCGAGCCTTCGTCGGAATCGAAAGCCAAACCAAACCGATCGGAATTCGCCAAGGCTCGCGCATTTGAAGGATTCGTTGAAGGTCAGGCGATGGAAGAGGTCGCAAGCCGCTGTGGCCTCACGGAAAAGAAAGCGTACAGCCTATTACTCGAATACATATCCGAACGCGACGTTCTCGAGTCGTGGCCATGGGTTTCACATGGTGAGCGTTCGGATATTGTCAAAGCGGTTTTGGCAGTGGGTACAGGACGGCGCAAGACGCTCTTCGATTATTTGGGCGGACAAATCGCCTACGAGGCAATCGACATCGTACTCGCCTGCCTACGAAATGAAGAACTCAAAAGGGCCTAAGACAAAAGCGCCTTATCCAATACCGTCATTCCCGCGAAGGCGGGAACCCAGAGATCCGAGTGTCGCGCTAGATCGCGTCCTCGATCACTTCATTCAGGACTTTCAAACGCGTATCTAACGCATCCATTTTTTTCATAAGCTCCCGATGCCGCTTGTCCGCATCGGGAGCACTTTTTTCCATGCGCCCGAGCGAATCCGCAGCGGCCTTCGAGGATGTGGCAATCTCTTTCAACGTCGTATAGGCCCGGTCGCCACCCTCAAGAAACGACTTCGGAACGCTCTTGACGTCTTCTTTGCCAAATCGCTGCTGTGCCGATACATACGGCCAGGACGCACATGTAATTCCCGCGACAAATCCAGCGGCAAAGATTACTAACGCGGTTGAACGCGAGTGGTGCAACAAAAAGTGCTTCATGTTATTGGCCCTTGAGAATTTGGCGCCAACGACTGCCTTTGGTTTTCTTCGGCTTTTCTTCGTTTGGCGCGTGCGGATCTATATTGAGAATGCCCTCGTTCGCAAACCCGTCGAATTCCTGGCTCGCTGCATCGATTTTCATCTGCATATAGGGCGTTGGGTTCGGTCCGACAATGTGAGGCGTAATTAAGACAACCAGTTCGCTCTTGTCGTCAATCCACGTGTTGCGTCCGAATAGCCATCCGATGACAGGAAGATCGCCGAGAATGGGTATTTGCGATCGAATACGTCCTTTTGTGGCGTTCAACAATCCGCCGATAACGATCGTAGATCCGTCGTTCACGATCATCTGCGTGGATACTTCGGACGTGCTTTCCGTAGGCAGTCCTTGTGCGCTCACGACGCCGTTTGAGACCTTGGGATTGATTTCCATGCGGATGAGGCCGTCGTCCGCGATATGCGGAGTGACTTCGAGGACCGTACCGACTTCTAGGAATTCAACACTCTGTAGACTCGATGTCTCCGTCGTCGTTGTAATGCGGAAACCGAGGCGATCGCCGACCTGCAGCCGGGCGACTTCACCGTCCAACGCCATCAGCTTCGGCGCGGCGAGAATGTCTACATTCTCTCGCTCGTCGAGCGCTTCAATGAACACGCGGCTGTCGTTCTGAATCGTGCCGGCGAAGAAGCCGGTGCTGTCCAGTGCGGCGTCGGCAAAATACTGAGCGAATCCGGCGCCCATCGCCTCAAGTCCGAATAGGCTGAAAGGCATGGTGTCGAATCCGACACCGATGTTCATGTTGTCGCTGCGATTTACGTTGATAATGTGGGTGTCAATCAACACCTGTCGGCGTGGTATGTCCAGCGAATCAATTAATTGGGCAACCAGATCGACGCGATGGGTGGAATCGGTAATTGCGATCGATTTGTTGGGCGCGGGAAACGCCAATCCTTCTTCGGATAAAAATCCCTGCACCATTTCCAATAATTCGTCCCGGTCAGTGTGATTGATTTTGAACGTTCGAACGACGGCATCAGAAATACTTGGGTGTGCTACTGCAGCCCGCTCTGCGCTCATCACGTAAATTACGCCGTCCGCTTCATGATAGGTGTAGCCTGCCGCGCCGACGATGGCATTGAGCGCGTTTTCGAACGTAGCGTCATAGAGGTTGATCGAGATCGTCTGCGTAATATCCGGGCCAGCGATGATGTTGACCCGTTGACTATCCGAGAGGAGGCGCAACAATAGTGTCACATCGACGTTTTCCATGTTCAATGTGATGCGATCCGATCCCTCGACGGCAACCGGTTCTACTAACCCGGTCAAGGGGATTTCCAATTGGCCATACGCGTGGAGTAATGCCGCCAAGTTAAGACAGAAAGCCAGAACGATTCGGCGAAGGGTCATGATCCTGCCTCCGTTTTATCCATAAACGGCAACAGCGAATCGAATGCGATCTCCAATTCTTCCGCTCCGTATTCATCCACCAAGACTGCAGTCCGTTCATTTATGTGATTCAAAGTAAAGCCAGCGATCTTGTCGCCGGTCCGAAGGTGTTGTCCGTTAATGATTGCGAAACCTTTGCGACCGATGAACATGGTGCCGGAGAGTTGCAGCTCTGCCAGCCGTTCGTTGCGTTCTTCCAGCGCATCTTCTTCGGCTGTATCCGGCTCTTCCGGCAGTGCAACGACCGGCTCCACCGGGGCCAATGCGTCCCAGAGGAACGGGTCGTCGTCAAGGGTTTCAGCGGTGGATTCGAGTTCAGAGGGCGAAAAATCGTCGCGTCTAACGTCCTCAATTAGGCCACGCACTTCCTCCAGCGAATAATTCGCTTGGCTCACCACGACGACTTTTCGTGATTCCTTGTCGCCATCCGGTGCGAAGCGCCAATACAGGAGGCCAGCAAATAGTATCCCGAGGAGAAGCGCGAGCGGGACTTGCGCGTTGGGCGGAATGAGACTTTTGCGCTCACTCATCGATGTTCGCCACATTTACGGAATATATTCGAATGTCCAAATCGACAGAACAAATTGGAATTTCATCGGTCATGCCGATCTCGATAGAAAAAACCTTCACCAATCTGGGCATGGTGCGGAGCCCATTGAGAAAGGCATACAAGTCTTCATAGGTTGCTTCTGCCCTAATTGCAACGGGCAGTTCGAGATAATCGGGCTCGGATCGAATGTCCTGTTGGGTGACTTCCAGCAGGTCCACGCCTTCGCGTTCCGCGATATTGGTCAATGTCGAATAGAACGATTGATAGTCGACTCGCATGGGCAGACGTTCGTTCAATTGTTCCGTTCGTTCCTGCAAGAACGTCAGGGTTTCCTCACCCTCTCCAAACATCGCCGCGACTTCCGTCAAGTATTCCAACCGCTCCACGAGGGATTCTTCCTGCGATTTGACATACCTCAACGCCGATACGCCCCTCCCCAGAAATGCGACGGCCAAACCAGCAGCAACAATCACGGTGAGTGCCAGCATCACCTGATCGATTCGACGTTTCGGTATTTTTCCGAGCGCTTGTACGTTCATAGCGCTAAATTATTCTGGCTTCGAGTTTAAACTCAAGAATGTCATCGTCTTCGAACTCAGCTGATTTGCGGGCATACTCCTGATCGACGTCCGTGACCATTTCTGATGCAGCAAGCGCGGCCATAAAGTCGACGAAATCATCTGCAGACTCCGCATAACCGAAGATCGAAATCGACCGCGCTATTTCTGTTTCGCCCGATTCGGCTTGACGAGACTCCGTGTCGACATTGAATTCACGTAGCCAAACGCGATCGCCGGTGGACGTCCCCATTTCGTTGAGTAGTGCGCTCCAAGCAGGCTCGTTCACCAACTGTCCGAGGACCCGTTGGCGCTCTTGAGCGGATTCCAAGTCCGCGACGAGTGGCGTTAACTGAGCACCCCATAGCTCCATACCTTGTACTTGAGCTTCCAGTACGGACAAGTTCGTCTCGGCGTTTCCTACTTCACGCCACAGGGACAGCGAGGCGATTGAGATGGCCGTAATGACCGCAACGAATAGGCCCGACCAGAGCAACAACCGCCGCCGGACAGAAACGTATGCGTAAAATTCCTCTGGGTAGAGATCTACGCTTGTCTTCATGCTGCTTCTCCCCGCATCGCCAGTCCCGCAGCCACCACGAACGCCGGATCGCGGTGGCCAGGCTCCGCGCTGCCTTCTGCAAACGCGGATAGACTGTCCGCTAGTTGTATCGGCAATGGAAGCGTGGAACTTAAGCAGTGATCGATATTTAGGGGCAATAGTGGGCCTGCCAAAATAACTTTTTCCGGAGCGAAATCCGGACGTTGTGCGGAGAAATATTCCAGGGAGCGGCGAATTTCGCCGGAGAACGCGTCGAGAACGTCATAGCACGTCTCGTAAATGGTGGAAGCGAGATCCGCACGACTCATGCGCCCGTGCTCTTCCACCGATTTCATCCAAGCATTCGATCGAGAATCCGCGCGGAGGCCTACGGTGCGCAACATGTGAATGGCATCGTTTTCGTCAACTCCGAGCCCTTTGGTGACAGCGGCCGTGAGCGCACTATTTCCCGTGCGAATTGCCCGAGAAAATAGAAGTCGCTTACCCTTCGCCATGGTCACGGACGTACATTCGGGACCGTAATCTACGATGGCGAAGAATTCATCATTGCGTCCAACCAAACGCGCTGCCGCACATCCTCCAACGTCGAGGTGTACCGACCGCAAACCCGCCGCGCGCAGGAGCGCTAAGTGACGGTTTACACATTCCTTTCGGGCGGCGATCAGCAAGACCTGCAGGCCATTTTTCGTTTGGCCGGGCTCCGCATCCAGGGGCAAATAGTCCAGCACGGCCTCCTCGGCGGTATACAACAAGCACGAGGAAGCCTCCATCCGCACGGCCTCCCAAAATCCGGGATGTTGATCGGAGTCGATTTCGGCGGGCAGTTGTAATGGGCGGACGTCCATTTCTGTATTGGAGATGGAAGAGACAACATTGCGGCCGACAAAATTCGCACCGTCAATTGCAGATTGAAGTTCCGCGACCGGATTCCGATCCGTTTCACCGGAGACCGCTACGGATTTCGCCGTTGCATGGATCTTTAAGCCCTTACGCGACCGTTTGAATTGCACGGCGCAAATCACGCCGTTCTCGATATCAAGGCCAATGGGGGTATATTCTCGATTTCGGCTTAGTAACGCCATAGCTTTTTCACACTCCGTTTAGTTCGGTGCAATTGCAATCGTCACCGTACGGTATTGTTCGTTTCCGCTCAGACTGAAACTTGAGGTACCGCTTGCACCAGCGGCTGTCTGCTCAAAGTAGCCTGCGCCGCCAGACGCGGAACTGTTTCCACCGCCGCTCTCGTCCATGGTGATTGTTGTGTGACTGGACAGCCCTGGATTGTCCACCGTGATGTCGTCATCGTCGAATCCACCAAGACGTAAGATCATTGCCTTCGCGACTGTCGTCGTAACGCTCGGGCTGTTCGGAGAACTTGATGTACCGCTATCCGTGGAGGAGGCGTTTATTGGCGCCGCCGCGTCGTGTCCTGTGAATCGCATTACCCATCCATATGCCTCCTCGTTGGACCCCCACGTGAAGTTGTGTGTACCGGGTTCGGACCCGCTGGCAATCTTGTACCAAACGCCAAACGTCACTTCCGAGGCACCGTTCACGTCAATAGCCGTCCAGCCGCCCGGCGCTGACAATGACTCATTTCGGTCAACGGCCAATGCCGCGATGAGCAGGTCGCCGGTGCTTGTCCCAGATGGTGTTGATAGATCTATGTTGTCAGTATTGCTGCTCTCTTTTGTTTCGGTGAATGACTCGAAGACGATGGACCCACCACCGGCCGGTGGTGAATACGGCGTGCCGTCCGACGCCAAATCGCCTACGATGAGGCCGCGCGGATCGTTCCGTCCCGTCACGACAACTTCAACGTTCGATCCATCAAGGTCCGCCCGCTCGATGGTGCCATCACTCGAATCCGTCCAGTAGATTTTGTCCTCACCGAAGTCAATCGAAATCGTCTGTGGGTTGGCCAAACCAGTGATGATCGACGCGGAATTAGCGCCATCCAGATCGGCCCACCAGATTTCATTCGCGCCTTCGTCTACCCAATAGAGTTTGTTGTTGGCCGGATACACTGCAACGCCGCCTGCGTCTAACCCTGTGACGAGGGCTTGCACGTTCGAGCCGTCCATGTCCGCCCAGACGACGCGACCGCTGCTGCCAGCTTCAGTCCAGTAGATTTTGTCGTTCACGAGGTCGAGTGTCATGAAATCTGGACCCGCGCTGATGCCAGTGATGACATCTTCCACATTTGAACCATCAAGATCGGATCGCGAAATCTTATCGTCGCCGTCATCACCCCAGTAGACTTTCCCGGCTTCGAAATCGACCACAAGCGCTTCGGGATTGTTCAGGTCGGATACAATCGTTTGCGGATTCGCACCGTCAAGGTCTGATCGCTCAATTGTGTTGTCGCCCCGATCAGCCCAATAGACCTTGCCGCCCGTTTCATCAATTCCAATTCCGTAGGGGTCATTGACGCCTGACGAAGTGATGTCTTCGACGTTGGTCCCGTTATTATCCGCGCGGCTGATTAGGTCGTCGCCTCTATCGGACCAATAAATCTTTCCGGTGCTTGGCGTCGGTGCGGCA
>JAJDAB010000627.1 GCA_029262095.1 Candidatus Hydrogenedentota bacterium | reverse complement strand
CCCCGGCAATTCTCCGTACCCTAGCGTTCGCCCATTTGCCCGCGTCAGATTCTCTGCGAGCTGCGTGACCGCCGTCTCACGTTCGACATCAACGCCGAGTACCCGCGCGGGTTCGCTCTCGTTATCAGAATCGCCGGCGCGTTGTAACACCGTCCAAATTTCGGAGAACGGCGCGGACGCGATTATTTCGGGACTCACCGATTCGATTTTTTCGATGACTGTATCCGGATCGGCAAACGTACTTCCCTGGAGATTGAAGACCTGGATGTGGGCGCGGTTGCCCATGATGGTACCGATAAGCTCGCGATCGAACCCTTCCATCACTGCCATCACAACGATAAGCGCCATCACGCCAACCGATACACCGGCGACCGATATGAGGGTAATTAGGTTTACGAAACGGTTCTTGCGTTTTCCCCGCAAGTATCGAATCGCTACAAAGGCTTCAAACCGCATGATGATTCCAGTATCTCACTGCCGCCGTCCGTGTGTCACGGTTGCGGCTGTATTCCCGCTAAGCCATGCCAATACGAGAGATCGGTGGACGATCCCGGAATCCGTTGCACAAGCGATCCGTCCTCATAAAACTTAATCGTGAGATACGCTTCGCCACGCGAATGCCCGTACACCCACGAATTCTCCTGAGATGCGCTCGTTAATACGCGGCAAATCGCTTCGCGGGCAGTGATTTGCTCAGCGCGAAGCGGCGCGACCACCTCAGTTCGAAACGACTCCGGCGGTACAAACCCCGCACGAACCCCACCCGGATTCAGTTTCAGGGGATATCCATCCACCGAATATTGATTGACCGCGCTAACAATCGCGCGAAGCGCATCCGCGGCACTGACATCGGCAATATCCGCACCGATGATGCGATCCAGATTGCTCCGGTGCTCAGTCCACAAACGTTGCTTCGGCACGATGCAGAGTGCTCCGCCGATCTCCAACCCCTCAAATAATCCATCTGACTCCGCTTCAACGGAATTAAAAAACGATTGCAACGAATCGCCGACTTCTGCCGATGGTTGCATATCAGGTAGGTACGCTGCTTCTCCACCGGGATCATTGGGATACTCGAAATTCACGTACACGCCATAGGCCGTCGCGATCGCGTCGATAATCATGTTCGGCGGCACGGGGTATTCGAACGTGATCGCTGACCCCGCACGCAGGGCATTGACTGGCCGATTTCGGTAGTCGTTATAGAACACGGCGGCTAACGCCATGCCACCTGCGAGCAATCCAATCGGGATCGCACGACCAATTGCTTCTCGAATCGTCATACGGTTCGAAGTTGTGGGAAGATGATCACATCACGAATCGAAGCTGAATCCGTCAGCAACATCGCCAACCGGTCCACACCAATCCCGATGCCCGCCGTCGGCGGCATCCCCACTTCAAGGGCTTCGATGTAATCTTCGTCCAAGTGTTGCGCCTCGTCGTCACCGCGCTCTCGCTGTTTTAATTGATCCTCGAATCGACCACGCTGATCGATCGGGTCATTCAACTCCGAGAACGCGTTGCACAATTCAAGACGTCCGATGAACCCTTGGAACCGTTCGGTAAGATCTGGATCGTCCCGCTTGCGCTTGGCCAGCGGCGAAATCTCCAAGGGGTAATCGTAGAGAAACGTCGGTTGAATCAAGTTCGGCTGCACTTTCTCCGACATTACTTCATCGACAATTTTTCCGTAGCCCATATGATCTTCCACCGAACAACCCACCGACTTCGCCAGTTTCGCCGCTGCTTCCCGGTCTTCTCGCAAGGGTTCCAGGTCGATGCCCGCATACTCCCGAATCGCATCGAACAATGTAAGGCGTTTCCAAGGGCGTTTTACCTCGATTGCATCGCCCTGATATTCGAAAGACGTACCGTCCAGCGTCTGCTCGACCATATGCACAAACAACTCTTCCGTCTCATCCATCAGACTCATGTAATCTTGGTACGCGACATAGAGTTCCATCATCGTGAACTCAGGGTTGTGGCGAGCATCCACGCCTTCGTTTCGGAAGTTTCGATTGATCTCGAACACACCGTGAAATCCGCCAACGATCAGCCGTTTCAAATACAACTCCGGCGCGACCCGCAGGTACAATTCGCGATCATAGGTGTTGTGATGCGTAATAAACGGTCGCGCGGTCGCGCCGCCGGGGATCGCGTGCATCATCGGCGTCTCGACTTCAAGGTAGCCTTTGTCCGTCAAAAATCCGCGCATCGCTGATACCATCTGCGCCCGCTTACGAAACGTCTCCATCACGTCCGGGTTCGCAACCAGATCGAGGTAGCGTTTCCGGTACCGCGTTTCCGTATCCGTAAGCCCGTGATATTTCTCCGGCAACGGACGCAAGGACTTCGACAACAATGAATACGATTCACAACGCACCGAAATTTCGCCACGCCGCGTCCGAAAGACGTTGCCCGCGACGCCAACGAAGTCCCCGATATCAAGGTCTTTCAATTGCGCATAGGGGTCATCGCCAAGCAAGTCCAGTTTGAGGAACAACTGGATTTTGCCCGTCTCATCGCGCAGATCCGCGAAGCTCACCTTACCCCCACTCCGAAACGCTGTCATCCGCCCCGCCAATCGCACCGGGACGTCTGGTTCGACACCTTCACCAGCCGCCGCTTCCGCAGCCTCAAAAGCAGCCAACGCGGTCGTAATTACGCTAGATCGATCAAACGTGTATTTGTACGGTTCATCACCCCGTTCGCGAAATCGCTCCATCTTCGCAATACGGTTTTGCCGCAATTCGTCTTCGGTAGACGTTGTTTCTTTTGGATTGTCTTTAGTTTCGTCCACGCCGTTCCAGATTCCATTTTAAGTACGCCTCGACAAACTGATCGAGATCACCGTCCAATATTTTATCCACGCTACCCGTTTCGTGATCCGTACGATGGTCTTTCACCATTTGATACGGGTGCAATACATAGCTGCGGATTTGGCTGCCCCACGCCACGTCTTGTTGGCCTTCACGTCGCGCGGCCATCTCCGCTTCTTTCTTTTGTACTTCTAGATCGTACAATTTTGATTTTAGAAAGTTCATCGCCGTCTCGCGATTGCGATGCTGCGACCGTTCGATTTGACATGCAACGACAATCCCCGACGGGATGTGCGTGAGTCGAACGGCGGAACTGGTCTTGTTTACTTTCTGTCCGCCTGGACCGCTCGACCGAAACACGTCCATTTTCACGTCTTCGTCTTTCACTTCAATTTCAATATCGTCGTCCAACTGCGGCAAGACTTCAATCGCCGCGAACGACGTATGCCGCCGCGCGCTCGCATCGTAGGGCGAAATCCGTACGAGCCGGTGCACACCCGCCTCCGACCGCAAACTCCCGTACGCGAATGCCCCAGTCGCAATGATCGTTGCACTCTTGAGTCCGGCCTCGTCGCCGGGCTGATAATCAGCCAGCTCCACATCAAATCCATGCCGCTCGCAATAGCGGTTAATCATACGAAAAAGCATCTCCGCCCAGTCACAGGATTCCGTACCACCGGCGCCGGGATGGATACTAATTATTGCCGCATTGCCATCGCGCGGATCCGAAAACAGACTGGTAATCTCAAGCCGTTGGAGGCGTTCCTCCACGTCCTGAACGACCAATTCGATTTCCTCGCGCATCGTCTCATCGCTCTCACCCTCGGCGAGTTCAACCAGCACTTGCGCATCATCGATTTCCCGCCGCAAGTCTTCCGGTGCCTCCACGATAGTCTTTAGGCCCTTGAGCTGCTGCATGACTTTTTGTCCGGCGTCCGGGTCATCCCAAAAACCGTCTGCGGCCATGTCGGTTTCGTACGACTCGATCGCGCTCTTTTTGTCTTCGATATTCAGCGCGGCCAACAACTCTTCGAGCCGTTTCGCGCAACCGTCTATTTGAGTGGATTGTTCTTCGTACATCCTACTTCTTCAATTGGTTATTCTTCGTTAGAATAAAGGCACTGTCATGTAATAAAGAAAAGGCGACGTGAACAAAAAGCCATCGCACCGGTCAAGCGCGCCACCGTGTCCAGGGAAAATCGCTCCGGAATCCTTGATACCCGCGTCCCGTTTTAACGCCGACTCTGCAAGATCGCCGATCTGCGATGCAATCGACAGAAAAGCCGCAGACTGCAAATAGCGTCCCAACGTCCAATCCGGAAATCCGGCAATCGTCCCGTTCTGTTGAAGCGCATATACCGCCCAACCACCAAGAATCGCACAAACGAATCCGGCGATCGCGCCTTCCCACGTCTTGTTCGGGCTGACCTTCGGCGCCAGCTTGCGCTTACCAATCATCCCGCCCACGAAATACGCACCGGTATCCGTCGCGATGAGCACAACAAACAACAACGTGACGAGTCCAGGGCCGATGTCTTCGATCCCATGGATCAGGACCATATGCGCACCGAACCAGCCGACATATGCGACACCAA
>JAJDAB010000626.1 GCA_029262095.1 Candidatus Hydrogenedentota bacterium | reverse complement strand
CGATGCCGATTCGTGTCGAACGCGTTCCACCTCAAGTTGTACCGTCGTGGAATCTGCGTCCTGCTCATCCGTCTTGCCGTCAAGAACGAGACGGAAATCGCATGGCCCCAATACACCTGAATCCGAGTCACGCGCTCCAACGATCGACACAGACTGGGCTGGGTCATAAGCGCGCAGATCAAAGAGGTAAACCTGAGCCAGCGGAAATATCGATTCGGGTCCGCCCACCGGAAACAATTGCAGACGGTGACCGCGACCCTCCAGCCAACTCATGATGGTTCGCTGCGCGACCGTCATGTTTCGACCGTCACCTGGAAGAACCAGAAATACGCGGTTGACACCTCTGGCCGCTAACTCCAATTCCACATACGGCGCTTCGATATTCTCCGCGGATGCAGCCGATCTGGTCGACGCCGCGAATTCCGAGCGTCCGGACATATCGACCATGACATGTTCGAATTCCGGGCTATACCGGCGGACGGGACTGAAAATTTGACGGTACGTGTGCCAAACGACGTCACCTGGATCTGCGTGTGCACGAACGACCTGTGCAATCCCCGCTGCGTCAAATGAACTATAAACGCCCACGTGATTGTGCCAGTTGGCATGATGGCGATTCTTATAGACATCGTCGATGCCAAAAAACCAAACGAATGCTAACGAGAATACCGATAGCGAACGGGTGAAATTGGGCAATGTTGGAGATGAAAGGGTGAGCGCGACGATCGTCAATATCAGCGGCGCCCCGCCGATGAGGAAGCGGTCGACGAAATAGGAATTCGGGACGGCGGCCGAATAGATCGCCAGCGCGATTGCTTGAATGGCCGCAGCAGCGAGTAAGAAACCAGCCGGCCGCCGAATACTGGCGTCTCGAAATGCCAGCACTACAAGCATGGAGCATGTGCCGCCACCGAAGAGCCAAATCCATTCGTGGCTACCGTATCCAACCGTCAAGTTTGTGAACGTGACCCACAGCGACCGCAACGTCGGCTCCGGAGGCCAGAAAAATTTGCCGGCCATTAGGTTGGCGTACCGGTATTCCGCCACGAGCAATGGTATCGAGGCAGCAACCACAGATAGTTGAATCAACAACCAAGCCACCATCTGCCGCCGCCCCATGCGTTGTCTGTACCAAATTAGGATCGCAAAATTCAGCGCGAATAAATAAAACGGGGCAACAAAGTGCGTGTAGACGACGGCAACGGCCGATAATCCATAGCCGACGAGGTGCCGGCCGGCTGCGCCATGACCCGCATACGCGAGCGCCGAGTACGCGGCCAACAATTCCAACAACGCGACGAGCGAATATTCCTTTACATCGCGGCTGTAGAAAATGAGAAACGGGGAGAATGCGAGTAGCCAAGCCGCCGCTATACCTGCGCGACGCCCTGCCACAAGACAACCAAGTCGAAACCCAACTGCGACAGTACCAAGTCCGAATAGAACCGACTGAACGCGAAGCCAAGTGTCGCTGGATCCAAAAAACTGCCAGACGTAGAGCAAAGTACAAAAGAACGGCTCGACCAGTTCAGCCTCTCCGCTGAACATGCCCAATCGCAGAGTTTGGCACCACTCAACGTGATTGACTTCGTCGTACCAAAGCGGCAAACGGTCGAGATCAAAGCCGCGGACGACCGCCGCGCAGAGAAGAATCATGACAAAGTCGAATGGTGGCCGAATCAGTGCCCGCCGTGTGTCTTCGCTCGCGCGTTGAGCCAACGCGGTGTTGCCAAAAGAATCGGTGGACACAGATTCAGCGATCAACGGGCGCGTGATGTAATCAAGACTCGCGTCGTTTGCGTCAACCGGCAACTAGAAATCACACCGGTCACTCTTGATTCGAAATCCGATTGCGCCCTCCGTTGACCATGTATGCCACACCGACCAAGAAGACCCCTAGCAGCAGGGGCAAGAGCGCGAGCGGGACCGCTGCGGGAGCTCCACTACTGCCCGCCAACGAGACCAGTAATGATGATCCAATCTTCCCACCCACGCCGAACAATTCGGCATCGATGTCGAACGTTATGGTATTCGCTACCGGATCGATGGTGAACGGCGTGACCAACTGGGTGGCCAAGGTCGCAGAATCAATAACGAACGGCTCAAGATCCAATTCATTGATTGTCGTTCCATCCACAATACCATCATTGTCTGCATCGGGATACTCGATCACGATCGTAACCGTGGAACCCGCCGTGAGCGATTCAAGTCCGGTGACTTCGAAAACCGTACCGTCCACAACTTCAGAAACGGACGGCGGAAGCGTGACCCCACCCGGAACCGTAACCCGATCAATGGATATAGGAGTCGCCCCGGGCAATGCGCCGGACGGGACCGATAGATCGACACCCGTGCGGCCCAAGCTGCCGCCTGTGCCATCAATAGAACCCATCACTGGGACTGGAGAATCGACGATTATGGAACGCACCGCTTGACCTAGATTGCTGCTGGAATCGAGCGCAAACCAAAAGACCGAGTAAAACCCCTCGGTACCAACATTCACATTGATCCCCCCGTTAAATGTCGCGACTACTCCGTCAACCGCGTCAAGCGCAGTAGCCCCGGCATCTGAGTACGCAACATTCAAGGGATGAATTACGGGATTGGCGTCCAACAACGTCACTATGGGAGGGGTCGTGTCAGCGCCAGGGTTCACGTACTCGAACGCGCTTACGCCCGTAGTGCTCGACAAGTCCGGATTGATCACTTCAACATTTACGAAGCCGACTGCATGCGCCGGTATGACACACGTAATCAAGACCTCATCACCCGCGTAGTATTCGCCCCCAGAGAGAACGGCCACATTCGTCGCCGGAACGCCATCGAACAGGACAATCGTGGTGCCGCTTTCATCAAACCCGCTACCAAGAATAGTGACCGTCGCCCCGCCAGAGGTTAGGCCGGATCCAGGCGTCAAAAAGCCGATGGACGGCGCAGCAATTGCAGACACGTTTACAATAACGAGACTCAGAAATACGACCGCGAGTCGCTGGCAACTCAATATAGACATCTCTGCTCTCCTATTGACCGTCCCATAGATCAGCAAAAAGCAAACTATCAACAATCTGAACAGAAATCAATTGTACAGCTGGATGGGATAGCTCGGTAGCATGTACAATTGCCGAAGGGGTTATCCAGTACCTGTTTACGCCCTCTACCCTCTATTCTGCCATGCGGAAACTTGACGAATATCGATATTCGATAGTCCTGGCGACCGCCATCGGTCTTTACGTTTGGCTGGGCGTTTCCCAATACCTCGGCGCCGGACGAGACGACGTATTTATCACGCTCTACTCGGGTCAAATGCTCGCGAGCGGACATGGACTCATCAATTATAACGGCGAGCCCATGGAAATGTCTTCGAGCCTGTTTCACACGCTAGTCGTAGCAACGATTTTCGCAATTGCGCCGGATCATGTCTTCACACTAAATAAGATTATAGGGGGAACATTTGGGGCTGGTTCCTTTGTACTTCTGTACCTAGGGCGGCGCATCCTTTTTCGGGATCCCCAATTCCGTTTCCTTGCCTACTCCACCACGATGTTAGTCGTGGCCACGAATCCGGCGCATCTCTATTGGTCATTTGGCGGACTGGAAACACCGTACGCCACGGTATTCCTCGGAGGATACGGGCTGGCCGTAGCCAGCCATGCGAATCGCCCTTCCAGTTGGAACGCGACCGGACTAGCAGTCCTTCCATGTCTTTACATCTTGACGCGGCCGGAAGGTTTCTTCTTGGTAATGTTTGCGGCGGTCTACCATTGGTTGTCGCCGGAAATCACAGGCAGAAACGTCAATCTCAAATTTTTCGCGATCCCTGCCGCATTCTTCTGTGGATTGTCGGTGCTCCGTTTCGCGTATCTGGGTACATGGTTTCCCAATCCTGTATATGCAAAAACAGGAAACATCTGGGAAGCGATGGCAAATGGATACGTCTACCTCGTTAATTTCTACAGCGCCGGGCGCTTTCTATGGGCTGTCCTAGCCGTACAGGTCATTCTGTTTGGCCTATTCGCATATCAACTCGTCTCGATTCTGCGCGGTTCCG
>JAJDAB010000625.1 GCA_029262095.1 Candidatus Hydrogenedentota bacterium | reverse complement strand
GCCCGTAATCGGGAGGTCTAGGCCTTTTCGTATCTTGTTAATCGACATGGTAGATGATGTTGACGGTTTAATTCGTGCCAATTTCCACGATTGCGGTTGCCCGCTGTTAGCCCAAATTTATTAAGGGGTAGGCGAACCATGAAATCCCGGAATCGGTCTAATTCTGCCACAATCGGGATTAAAATCACAAGTCGGCGATGATGTTTCGGCAGAGTTCGTAACTAATTGTAACCAAATAACTTATAGGCTTAGAAGATCGCCGACCAATACAGAGGAATCGGTCCGCAGCGCCAAAACGTGTCAATAATCACGATTCCGTTTGCTGAGTCCTTCTTGCTCGCGGGCGTAGAGCCGGACATCTAGGGTAATCGTCATGAAGTAGGCGAAGAGTAGAATAGGAAGGGCAATCACGGACACCACCGTCAGCATGAAGAGTATCTGGTAGGCGAGATCGTTGGATGTGCCGGGGTCGGGCGCGCCCGGCTCTCGAATCCCTCCCATAATGTTGAACACCGCGCGTTCCAGATTAAACATCGTGAGTGCGGTGACGATGCCGCAGAGCGGTAGCAGCATCGCGATCGTCAGTCGCACCCACTTAAACAGCGCAACCCTGAGCAAGTACATAAAGAGCAGCGCCACGCGCCAGAACGCGACGACGCCCAAGAACGTAGCGTTAACCGCTCGGGCCGAATCGAGATCCATCCAACGTTCAACGGGTAGCGCGTAGAGGATGGCCGGTGGTGCGGTCAACGAAACGAACGTGAGGAGACCCAGGTAACTAAAGTTCATTGGGTTGAGCGGGCGTATAAGTAACCAAAGAAACGCGGTGAGTACGAACACATAGATCACGGACCCGAGTCCGAGGTGTTGCAGGAGGTGTGCGCCGGGGTCGTCCCACCAGCGGCCGATTCCGACAAGCCACGTGCACGTTAGTCCGAATGCGAGGTGGCGATGGTCGAGTGTGGCGAGTTCTTCACGGCTTGCGCGGAATGTCAGAATGCGGAGCGCCGTGTGAAGCACTGGACCCATACGCTACTGCTTCTGCGATTCCCGCACCGCTTGTGCCATTTCGCGATCGGTCTCGCGCTTCTTAATGGTTTCGCGCTTGTCGAACGTCTTCTTACCGCGGCAGAGTCCGAATTCAAGTTTGGCTTTGCCGCTCTTGAAATACACTTTGAGCGGCACGAGTGTTAGTCCTTTTTCGGACACGATGGTGTCGAGCTTTTCGATCTGGCGTTTGTGGAGCAGCAGTTTTCGGCGGCGTTCGGGTTCGTGATTGTTGATATTGCCCTGTTCGTATGGGCTGATATGTGCGCCCACAAGATAGGCCTGTCCGCCGACGATATCGCAATAACTGTCTTTGAGGACCATGTGTCCCTGGCGTAACGATTTCACCTCGGTACCACGAAGCGCCAAGCCCGCCTCGAACGTGTCGAGAACCTGGTAGTCGTAGCGCGCTTTGCGATTTTGAACGACAATTTTTTCGTGAGCCATGATGAAAGTATAGCCTTATCTGTGCATAAGGGGGAACGATATGCGCATTGGAGAAAAGCGCGTGGCGCAGAGTAGATTCGGTCATGCCGAACGCAGTTGAGGCATCTACCCTGAGCTTAAACCGTACGCTATAGATCAAGTAGATTCCTCGGCTACGCTCGGAATGACGTGTTGGTGGGATGTCATCATCCGCTTCGATCGACGACACGGATAACGCATTGCGGTCCTCAGTCCACCCCGCGTCTTCGCTGTCGTTATCGCCGTGGACCCCAATCCGGACCTTGCGCTTCCATAGAGATGTTGGGGATCGGTCGTTGTTCACCCGATTCGACGTGAGCGGTCCATAGTTGCGATCGACCTGTGCGCGTTGACATAAACACAAGGTGGCGGGAATCCGCCGACCAACTGGGGGCTTCATTTGTGCCGTTGCTATTCGTGATGCGGCGCGAGTTATTCGCGTCGGTCACGTTGACGACGTAAATTTCCATGCCTTCACCTGAACGCTGTGCAACGTATGCGACCGATTGACCATCGGGCGACCAGGCGGGATCGTAGGAACGACCGCCTTGGAATGACAGACGGCGGACGTTAGCCCCGTCGAGGCCCATCGCAAAGATTTGTGGCGTCCCTGCACGCTCGCTCACGAATGCTATCTGTGCACCGTCGGGGCTAAAGGTCGGCGAAGTATCGACCGCGTCGTCGTTCGTCAGGCGGCGTTTATCCGATCCATCGGCGTTCACGAGATAGATCTCGGAGTTCGCGTCTTTGGATAGTACGATGGCGAGTTGTTGGCCGCTCGGCGCCCAAGCGGGCGCAACGTTTAGTCCGACCTCTTTCGACAGCGCAGTCGAAACGCCTGTATTCAGGTCGAAGATGTAGAGAAATGGATACCGGTCTTTGTACGACAGGTAGGCAATTTTTCTTCCGCTTGGTCCGAATTGCGGTAGAATCGATATGGAACCGTGACGAGTTATTGGCCGGGCGTTTACGCCATCATAATCTGCGACGTAGATTTCTTTGCCGCCTGTTGCACCGCCGCTAAAACATATCTGTGATGTCGCCACCCCGGCGGTGCCATCAACGTAACGAATGACTTCTTCGGAGAACTTGTGTGCAAGTCTTCGCTGCCCGGCCAGATCCTCAATGGGCAGAATCCTGCCTACGACCTGCGATCCCGTTGCGACGTCAAACAACCGGCACTCGGCGACAATCTTTGTATTGTCAGTCGTAACATAAGCATGAACCAAAAATTCGGCACCTGCCGCTTTCCAATCGGGGAAATTTACCTGTCGCGGGTCTTTGGTGAATCCGACGAAGTTGTTGGGGTACGACGGGCGCGGCACTATTGCGAAGAGACCCGAAAATGCGAGATCGGCGGCAAGCACCTGAGCCATTTCGACTCCGAGTGCGCCCTTACCCGGCGCCGTCGCAAAATCGGGCACGGCAACAAGGAATCGGTTGTCGACCGCTTGTTCGCTTCGGATGGAGACGGCGTCTTGCGCGAACGCCGATGCACTTGACGCAATGATGGTTAGGACGATCAGTATTAATCGAGGCAACGCATTCTCCTTGACGGGCACTATCCCGCGGGTACGAAAGTATAGATGACGTGGGCTTCTGTGTCTGCATAGTTGTCAGGCAGTGGCGGAAATGGCGCTGCATTTCGCACGGCCTCGACCGCCGAATGGCCCACATTGGGGTCGGCGGCGTGTTTGACAATTTCCGGCGTTCCAATTACGACGCCGGTCTTGCTCACCCAAAACGATACAACGGCTTCATTTTCTTTTGGATCGATCTTGACGCCTGCCGGGATTCGCCAACTTTTTTCCACCTTCTTCTGGATAAGGCGTCCCCACGCAGCCAAAGGCCCAGTCAATGCCTGCTTCATCCGCACTTCGGGTTTGCTCGGCGGAGCGGGCGGCGCAGGCTCGGGCGGAAGTTCCTTCACCGGTTCAGGCTTTGGTTTCGGTTTGGGTTCTTCTTTTGGTGGATCCGGCTTGGGCTTGGGTTTTTCCTTTGGAGGCTCAGGCTTTGGCTTCGGTTTTTCTTTCGGCGGTTCTGGTTTGGGCGCGGGTTTTGGCTCCGGCTCAGGTTCAGGGGCCGGTGGTTCTGGCTCGGGCTCAGGTTCCGGAGGCGGCGGTTCAGGTTCGGGTTCCGGTTCAGGAGGTTCTGGAATCGACTCGGGATCAGGCATCGGCTCAGCAGGCGGTTCGGGCGGTTGAAAGGATTGGGGGCTCAATTCGATGGCGAACGTCT
>JAJDAB010000624.1 GCA_029262095.1 Candidatus Hydrogenedentota bacterium | reverse complement strand
CACCAGCGTGGCGTCGTCTTCGCGCCTCTTGAGAAAGGCCTTCAAATCTTTCTGCGTCTTCACAATGGTGAGTCCACCATTGGATCGCCTTTCAACCTCATGAAGTTTGTCCGCCTGATAGAGCGCGCGTTCTTTGAGGCTCGACCACGTAGCCCGGGGCCAACGCTGCATCATGGCGAGTAGGGTGATGTTATCGGTGTCACCGGTATTCGAGTCGAAATTTTGGCCGCGCGGCGACTTGGTCACGGCGGTAAACGCTTGAATAGCAACGTTTCCGGATTGCAACCGAGGCACGTCAACATGGCCATAATCACCGTAGGTCAGGAGGTCCCGGTTCCAGAGCAGCGAATCGCTGTGCAGATCCGCGACCAACAGCGTCTTGTGCAGAGCCTCCGCTCGCTCCGAAACAGAGTACGGCCCGGGATCCGTGACGAGATTCATCCCTTTTTCGATTTGTGCCGGCCCCATTGCGAAGAACAATGCTACTCCCACAATCGCAACCAGGAGGAGCAATCCTATAAAACGTCCAATCCATTTCTTCATTTCGAGAATTTCCTTTCTAACCACAGAATTACTGACTACGGAGAGGCGAGAATGACTTCACCTTCTTCATCGTAGAATCGAAGCGACGCATCATCGCCGATCATTTGAAACTTGCCGCGGATACGCTCGCTCTTGTCCCGGAAAATCATCCCGAGTCCGTCACCGGCGAGCGAGAATTCGCCACGCTTCCGGCGTTCTTTATCGAAAAACAATAATGCCGTCCCCGTTTCCGTCCATTGAAATTCACCGCGCGGCTCACCCGTCTCATCGCAGAGAAACAATCCAGCACCTTGAGTCAACACACGGAAGCTCCCACGAATTTTTTCTGAATCGTCGTAGAGATGAATGCCAGGCCCGAGATCGGACAATGCCAGTTGCGCGCGCACTTTTCCATCCGGATCGAGAATCGAAAGCGCCGTACCGCGATCGGAATATCCGAACAACCCGCGCAAATTTCCTTCGTCGTCAACGAGGCGAAATTGTTGCGCTTCCAAGGCGGCAGGCGCAGCATCGACGGCGTTGTAGCCGAGCAACAAGGTTCCGAATAGCCCTCCAACGCAGCTTCCAAGCACGATCAGCGTTGCCACCCCCGCTTGGCGTATTCGTTTCATAGGACTTGCCTCCGTAGTTCGTTGCATATTCCCCGATTTCGAATCTATAACTTATGCGGCGGAATTCAAACCAAGTTCCGGTAGGCGATCAATGAATTCTCGCCAGGATCTAAAGGAATGTTCCGCAGTGGTCTTGTCGTAGAACCGGGCATTATCGCCCGCGAATAGCCCAGCGGTCGCGCCAACGCTTTGCGCGCCCACAATGTCCGTGGGCTGTAAGTCGCCGAGATGAAACAGTTCGTCAGGGCGCACCCCTAAACCACGCGCCGCTTCATGAAACATTGGGGCTTGCGGTTTTGCAACGCCGACTTCATCGGAAAACACCGCTGTCGACAGACATTTTGCGAACCCATGATTCCTGAGTAGTTTACGCAACGACGTACCCGGACTCACGCCCGAGTCGGAAATGATCCCCACGGGCATGAGCGACGCGGCCTCCTGGACGGCGGCCAATGCGTCGTCGATTGGGACGGGCGGAAATTCCAAAATCGCGCAGCCAAAGACTTCGGTTAGTTCGGTGAACACATCTTCTTCTAGCGTCATGCCCAGGGCTTCCGCAGTGAGACGCACGGCATCGGACGGACACAAGGTTTGCTGATGTTCGACATGGTGACGAAGAAACTCGCCCCACGTTTTTTCAAACGCCGGCAACACTTCGTCTTCCGACGCGCCCGTCGCCGAGATAAATGCATCAATACGAACGCGCGTCCGTTCATCCCGCTCTTTCTCGCGGAACAACGTACGCCAAAAATCGAATGTGATGGCTTTGATCGCCATCGCTACCAAGTTCTCCGATCTTTTCTAATACCCTGTTCTTTCAACAATTTCTCCGCATGCTCGGCAATATGAGGCGGCAGGTCTTTGGTACGGTGCCGGATATATTTCGCGGGTACGCCGCCCCAGACTTCGAATTCAGGAATGTCTTTGGTTACTACTGCGTGCGCGCCAACCACTGCCCCTTTGCCAATCGTGACGCCGTGCGAGATGAAGGACGCGGATCCGATAAACGCATACTCGCCGATAACGATCGGCTCAGCAAAACTCGGTGCATAGCGCCACCCCGCTTCGGTTCCGTATATGAGATGAGCGCCATCGCGCACGCGCGCGAATTCGCCAATGCCCGCATGATCACGAATCTCCACGGATTCCGTCACCTCGATAAGGCAATTCCAGGATAGTAGGCACCGATTACCGATGGTCAACTTAGCGCCATTATGAACCTTGATGCGTACGCCCTCGCGGATACGACAGTAATCGCCAAGTTCGACATGACCCTCCACATATAAGTCACGCCCGAGAAACGTACAACCTTTACCAACCTTGGCGAATTTTCTTCGATGCTTGAGGTCGCGCCACTTCTTTGTGAAAGCGTTCACTTTGTATCTGTTCGCTTATTATTGTGATTGGATTTACCGACGTAAACTATTTTGTCGCCAATGACCAATTCCGGCATATCGGACACGTCGAAATACCGCGCATCGCGGTAAACGCGTAGTACAGCGACATTCTCGATCTGATTCGGCTTCAAACCAACTTCATCTTCGCTGATTTCCCGTTCATCAATCATCAATTCGCCGCCCACCGTGAGTACGTCGCGCATTGTATTCACCAAATGGACGTGGCGCGTTGCGGCCGCCATGAGATTTCCGCCCGCGCTCGCCGCCGAAACAATCGTGTGAGCACCGGCCCGTTGCAACAGTTTTACGTTCTCCTGGGCGCGGCATGCCGCAATAATTTGCGCAGCGGGGTTCAACGCGTGCGCGGTCAACGATATCAGCACAGCCGAGTCATCGCGACCGGGACAGATGATGACATGACTTGCGCGCTCAATGGCCACTGATCGCAATACAACTTCGCTAGACGCATCACCTTTCACAACCGGACTGTCGAGGTCGGTAGCGTCTGATAGCGCCTGCTCAGAATTATCGAGGACGACGATCTGATCCGCAGTGGTCCCTTGAAGCAGGAGTTCCCGCACGGCCGCTTTTCCGGTCGCCCCGTAGCCGCAGACAATGACATGATTGTGCAGTTTTTCTACCACCCGGCTCATCCGGTAACCCTCCTGAAGCCGCTCAATAACCAATTGATACGCTGTGCCGAAAAACGTAAAGATGAACAAGAATCGAATCGGAGTCAGCAATATCGCGTCCATGAGACGGGCACGCGTCGTATTCGGCACGATATCACCGTATCCGACCGTCGTGATCGTTATCAGCGCGTAGTACACACATCCAGCGAAATCCGGATGTGTATCCCCCCGCCGTGTATCAACAAGTCCGCCCTCGAAATACACGACGAGGACTGTCAGCGACAGAATTCCCAGCATGACCCCGATACGAAACAATAGATTCGGCACACCGGGCGAACGGAGCGGTGTGTAGAGCTTTCCCGACATGCAGCGCAGGATACGCGAACGCAGGCGGCGAGGTAAATCCTTCGAGCGGTTGCGCGGTCGGGGCAGGTAGGCGGATAATACCTCCTATGAATAAGCGTACCTTGGCCATCCTGATGATCGCCCCGATATGGGCTCACGCGAGTTTCGCGCAGCCAACCGAGAGTCCGGACACCTCGGAGGACATTGCTCCGGAACTGCAGCCCCTGCTCGATGCGTTTTACGCCGCTTCCGAAGGCGACCTGGAATCGGCTGAGTATCTGTACCAGGCGCTAGCCGCGGGATCCTTCAAGGAAGAGCAGTGGCAGGACGTGTTTGGCCGGCTTCTCGCCGATGTACCCTTCTCGCCGGTACACACCAATTTCTGGGAACAGGCCATTGGGGTTAGCGAAGGCCGACTTCAAATAGAAATCGCTACCTATGCCGGTTTGTTCGCGGTGGAGGCCATCGTGCTACCCACCATCGATCCGGGCCGTAAGCCGCAAATCTACGATCAAATTCGATCGCCCGCTGCATTCCTCTTGTATCTCGCCGATGGCTTTTCCGTAGCTGAAAAGGGCGAGGTGTTCGATGCGTTGTGGCGCCGCCTCGGTCAACCGGGCGCGCAAGCCATGTCTCAGGCGTTACGACAGGCGGTATCGCCCGCGAACTACCCTGAATACATCCAGTTCGCCCTGACGTTGGCCGAATACATGCCGCCGGGCCCGGCGGGCGCCAAGCGTGTAGGCGATCTCCTCGGACAACCAGAATTGTTGAAACAGTTCTGGATCGGAAATTCCATCTTCCTATTCGACGAGGGTGGACTAACCCCGGCACACGTTCAAAGTCTAGAATCGCTCGTGCGCTCTGTGCCCCGAGACCTCCATTCGATTGGCGCGTTCATATTTCCCGATTCGACCAACATAAACCCTACCGCGCAGGGATTTACCACATCGGTACAATTGGTCTACCTATCAATCACTTCCATGGGTGATTTGACGGATCCGGGCGAGTTTCTCAAACATGTCGGACAGCCTTCCGCCCCAGCGTTTACGATCGCCGCGGCAGAACAGGTGATGTACGCGGTGCAGGAATTGCAGTTCTCGGTCAATCCCAGCTTACGCGTCCGGCGCGATTCCATTCTTGGCCACGCGAAATGGAACTACGAAGCCTATATGCGGCGTGACTATATCGTCCCGATTGAAACGTATGCCGACAATCCGGATTCGCTGTTGCCATCGGTTTCGGTATTGTGGTTTATCGACAGCAATCGCACGTTCGCAATCGCAAAGGATTTATTCCAGTTGAGCATGAACCCGGCGATGGACTCAGTACTGTTGGTTGCTGACATGCTGTCCGGCGGCAGCGGTACCGCGCCGACATTTCGCACGGATCTGACTGGCCGTGTTGATCGCGGGAGTTGTCAGATTGTGCGAACGCACCTCACGCGAGTTCGAGTGCCCAGAGCGGATCGATTCAACGCCGGAGGCCCGTGGCAATCAGTCGATCTCTATGTGCCATCGGGCATCAAAATCAGTCGCTACACCTATGATTTCGAGCTCAACGACTACGGCGGTACACATCGCCTGAAACCGTTGCACGATCCGATTCCGTAACGGTATCCCCGCGATCACACCATGCCGATTCCCTATATCCTCCTAACGGGTCTGTACTGTTTCCTGATCTTCCAGAACTCAGCAGCACCCGACCCACTCCCGGTCGAAGTAACGGTCCCATTCAACGACAAGTTCGCTCACGCCGTTATGTTCGGTGGTCTTTGCGCGCTCGTTTCGATGGGGATGAGCAGGCCCCCCCGAAAAGTCTCGTTCGCCGCCTTGGTGGTGTTGCCCGTGTTGTTCACCACCGCGTACGGACTCACAGACGAAATCCACCAGCTCTATGTCCCACAACGTTCATTTGAGCTGGCAGATTTGCTCGCCGATTTTCTCGGCGCATGCATTGCGCAAACGGTACTAGTGCTCCATTGGAAGCGGGCTTGGAATCGAAGACCGTCGGAAGCTGCAAATCAGACCGGAAAATCCGCAACTTCCGATGCTTCGCAGGGATAAAATGTACGTCATTTAGTCAGTCATGGTACGATCCCAGTGATGAATCCAAGCAGTCAGTTGTCTCCATCCATTCGCACACGCGAAGACTCCGCCCGCCCTCAGATCAGCCGTGGGTGCGGCATGGTCTTTTTCGGTATCATGATCATCGTTGCGGCGGCATGGGGATCGGGTCTAGGGGCATTCGTATTTCTCCTTGAACAGGCGCAAAGCAAAATTGAAGCGCTCGAAAGTTACCGTCCGAAAGTTGGCTCACGTATTTTTGCGAAACAGGGCGATCTCCTCGGCGAATATACGTACTCTGCACAAGACTTGGTGAACCTCAGCGAGATTCCGCTGAATCTGCAAAAGGCTTTTCTGGCATCTGAAGATCACCTCTTTTACGAACACAAGGGTGTGCGCCCCATCGCCGCGATCAGCGCGATCCGGGATACGCTGCAATCAGGTCGGCGGCTGCGCGGATTTAGCACGATTACCATGCAGCTCGTCCGCAACGCGGAAGAAGCCACCCAAGTGTCCCGCGACCGGACCGTCAGCCGAAAATTTCAAGAGTCGATCGTCGCACTCCAGCTCGAACGCGAGTTCACAAAAGACGAAATTCTCGAGCTCTATCTCAACCTTGTATTCCTCGGCGGCAGCGCGAAGGGCGTTGAGGCGGCCTCCTGGCAGTATTTCGGCAAGTCATGCCGCAATTTGAGCCTGGCGGAATGCGCGGTATTGCCGGGGCTCGCCCCATCTCCAAACGCGTATCGACCGGATCGATATCCCGAAAAAGCACAATCGCGTCGAGACACTGTGCTCTTGCTTATGCGCAATCGCGGGTTCATTACCGAAGCCGCATATGAAGACGCGGTTCAGCAAGATGTGACGGAAGGACTCGTTTCGCGTGAAGCGCGTACTGCCGCCAAGTCCGAGGGAAAAGGCTACTGGGGACCCAACGAGTTTTTTGCGTGGTACTTCGTCGAAGAAGCCCGCAAATCGATGATGGATTCGAAATTCGACTACCAGGTTTCGTTCGACGAACTCTACGGCGGTGGTTTCGAAATATATACAACCCTCGATATGAATATGCAACGGGCAGCCGAGGATACGTTGCTCAATGCATTGGATGAATTCGATGCAAAAAAACGGGAGCAACTGGAAAAAGCTGGTCGATCGAAAGAATTTCTGCCCGTATCGGGCGCGCTGATTTGCATTGACAACCGCGACGGGCACGAGGGAAAAGTACGCGCGCTGGTCGGCGGTCGAGATTCGGATTCGCAAAAATTCAACAACGCCACGCAGGCGCTACGTCAGGCGGGCTCAAGCGTAAAGCCGTTCGTCTGGGCCGCCGCACTCGACATGGGCCGCACGACGGGTTTAACTGCAGCGCACCGGATCGTCGATGAACCGTTTGCACGTATGGGCGGCGACAACAAACTATGGCAACCGAAGAATTTTGACAGTAAATTTCACGGTCCGGTAACACTACGTTGGGCGTTAGAGAAGTCGGTCAATATCGTTTCAATCAAACTCGTCAACCGACCGGAAATCGGAATGCCCGTCGTCCGCTCGTACTTAAAGAGTGTCGGGTTTAAGTACCCGATACCCGATGTGGTCGGCTTGACCATTGGCCTAGGCACTCACGGCGTGATTCCGCTGGAACAATGCGTCGCCTATTCGACCTTAGCAAATGGCGGCCGGTACGCGCCGCCAACGTTTGTCGAAAAAATTCTCGACCGAGACGGCAACAAAGTCTACCAAGCAAATGTGCGGACCGAGCAAGCGATCAAAGAGGACTTGGCGTACGTGGTAACGCACCTGCTGGAGGGCGTGGCGAAGAGTGGCACGGGTGCTCGCACGCGAACATTCGATCGCCCACGCGGCGGAAAAACCGGGACCACGAACGATAGCCGAGATGTTTGGTTTTGCGGGTTTACGCCACAGTTCACCTGCATTGTGTGGGTGGGCTACAAAGACAACCGGCCGTTGGGGCGTGGAGCAAACTACACAGGCGGTCGGATGGCCGCACCAATTTGGGCGGATTTTATGAATCTCGCGCATCAGGGATTGCCCGTGCGCGCTTTCGAGAAACCCAATTCAGTGAAATCGTACGCCATCGATCGAAGCACCGGTCGGCTGGGAGGCAGTTTTGCCGAAGTGTTCTTAGAAGGGACGGCACCGCCTACGGAGTTGCCGATCTACATGGAAAAGAACACGAACGAATCGTTGATGGAACAAGAGTTGTTGGGCATCGCGCCTAGCACGGACGGGATGGCGGAACCCATTACCGATACGGTCAGCGCGCCGGGCAGTACGGGTGTCGTGGCGCCAGCGCCCGTCAACGTCGAACCGATTGAGCCGCCGAAGGCAACCGCAGCACCAGCCAAGAAACCGCAAAAACGCCGATTCCGCGATTGGTTCCGTCGGAACTAGCACGCACGATTGGCCGCGAGTTGCACTGCGGTAATCAATCCTTATACTAATC